>JAKEEN010000282.1 GCA_022616575.1 Flammeovirgaceae bacterium | reverse complement strand
GTAGTGGTTAAAGATTTCCAAGAAGAGTATATTAAACAAGCATACCCGGAGATCGATCAGTTTTTGAAACGTAATAAAGAAGAACTCAGATGGCATTGCCGGCAGGCCGGGTTGGAATATCGTGGCTTTGAAAACCTGAACAAAAAATTTAAAGAGGCGATTACTTACCTTTGCGCTTCATGACGCTGAAAAATAAAAACATTCTAGTTGTGGGTGGTACCGGCTCATTTGGTACTGCCTTTCTTAAATACCTCCTCGATAAACATGCTGATTTGAAAAGAATCTTCATTCTGTCTCGAGATGAGCAAAAGCAATATGACCTTTCTAACGCCCTGAATAAGGCCCATCAATCCAAGGTTCACTTTTTCATTGGCGATGTACGTGACAAAGACCGGCTCATGGAGGTTATGAAGAACATTCACATTGTTGTCCATGCCGCAGCTATGAAGCATGTTCCCATCGCTGAGTCAAACCCGCTCGAGTGCTATAAAACGAATGTACTGGGTACACAAAACCTGGTGGAAGCTGCGCTTTTTCATCAGGTTGAAAAGGTAGTGGCTCTTTCTACCGACAAGGCCGTAATGCCGATAAATGCATACGGAGCTTCAAAACTTTATTTAGAAAAATTAGTGGTGAGTGCCAATACGAGCCCTAAAAACACAAGCTCTGTTTTCAGTGTAGTAAGATACGCCAACGTGCTAGGCTCTCGCGGATCAGTTGTTCCTTTTTTTTCAAAGATCAAAGACAGTGGCGAATTACCAATTACAGATTTAAATATGACGCGCTTCAGCATCACCATGCAGGAGGGTATTGATATCGTGATGCATGCCCTTGACAGCAGTTTGGGAGGCGAGATTTTTGTTCCGAAAGCACCGTCTTACAAAATTACAACGGTGGCCGAAGCCATTGCCCCCGAATGTAGTTTGAGAGAAGTTGGGATCCGTAGCGGTGAAAAACTCAGCGAGCTGATGGTATCAAGGTTTGAAGCCTCGCGCACGGTGGAAATGCCAACTTGCTACGTGGTATTACCTGACAGCGCATCGGTTGACCGGCACGTACAACTGCCTGGAGCAAAACGGGTACCGGCTGATTTTGAATACGACTCAGCTACAAATTTAAAGTGGCTGTCGGTTGACCAACTTAAAAAGCAAATCCAGACGCTTCATCAAGGAGTCTAGCGTTAAGCACCTATGTTTTTTCTGTTAAGAATTCTGAGAAAATTAAGGCTGCTAAAGTATTTTAATTTATCAGCAATCAATGACGATGGGTTTGTGATCCCGGTATTAGGCGGCACCGGAATGGAATTGCTGGATGAACAGGAAAAGTGGATGCGTCATATTTTAACTAGATTCCTTTTTCAATTCAGAGATAAAATTTTTTTAGATGCAGGAGTGAACGTTGGGCAGACCCTTTTAAAGGTGATGGCGCTGAATAGAGATCAACCATACATTGGGTTCGAACCAAATCCATCGTGCGTTAACTACATCTACCAATTAGTTGCGCACAACAATTTTTCAACAGTTGTCATTTTTCCGTTAGCCATTTCAGACAAAGAGGGGATTGTTGATTTGCAGCTTTACGACTCACGCCTAACGGATTCTTCAGCAAGTATTGTTCAGGGATTTCGCAAACAATCGGTATCAAGTGTGCATAGGGTGCCAACGATGAGCATCACCAATCTTCCACTGGATCGGGCAGTGGGATTTGTTAAAATTGATGTGGAGGGTGGCGAACTGGAAGTTCTGAAAAGCGTGGAGAAAATACTGTCGCAAGACAGGCCGCTGGTTGTTTGCGAAGTGCTTCCTGTATATTCGAGAGAAAACCTATTCAGAATTGAACGGCAAAATGAAATTGAGAAAATTTTAGAACGCAATCGTTTTGGCTTGGTTCGGTTGAACTCACAGGGTACTGGTGATTTTATATCCCGTTTTGGAATTCATGCAAACATCGAGCAGTCCAATTACATTTTCTATCCTCTCGAAAGGCACGATGAAATTAAAAGGGTGTTGTATGAAAAATAGCGACCCTTTGGTAAGTGTAATTATGCCTGTTTACAATGGCGAATTATATATAGCGGAAGCCATAAAATCGTTGCTCGATCAAACCTATCCAAACTGGGAACTGCTGATTGTTAACGATGGCAGCACTGATAACTCAAAGACCCTAATTCAAACGTTCAACGACCCACGAATTTTTTATTTCGAGCAGACGAATAAAGGAGTGAGTGCTGCTCGCAACCTGGCACTCATGCGCGCGAAAGGTAAATATTTTTGTTTTTTAGATGCGGATGATTGTTTTACCCCTTCATCGATTGAAGACCGCTTGAAAGTTTTTGCAGAGTCTGAAAAAATAAAATTTGTTGATGGCACCGTCCAGATTTTTGACAAAGCCCTCACAACGATTTTAAGAACAAGGATCGCTACCTATAAAGGGAAACCTTTCAGCGAGTTGCTTCACATCAATCCCGGAATTTTTTTTGGCCCCACGTGGATGATTAAAAGAAGCAAGGGAGTTGTCTATCAATTCAACGAGCAAATGAAATACCTGGAAGACTTATATTTCTACTTTCAGATTTCGGATCAGGGTGACTTTTCCTATACAGAAAAGGTGATCCTGAAATACAGATCACACAATCAATCGGCCATGCGCAACCTTGATGGCATAGCGCGTGGCTACACACAGTTGGCTAATCTTGTTTTGAATGAATATGCAGTGCAACTTACTTTTTGGCAACGATTGATCTGGCGCTTGAGAATCAGGAAAATAATGTTGCTCTCGTACTGGGGTGAAGGTCAGCTGAAAAAGGGATGCTGGTATTTTATATTTGGAAAGTGATGATCGATAAGCCGCTCATGAAAAATTACCTTTAGCAAACCAGTCGCATTAAAAGATAATAGACAAGTGTGTGAACAGACTTTTCCTTTTTAGCATTTCCTGGTTTAGCGCCATGGCAACCATTGGGCAGGTACCGGTATCAGATTTTTCAGCGCCAGCGAATGCGTGCCTTAACCAACAGATTAAATTGGTTAATGCATCGACTAATGCCATCCGGTATGAATGGGATTTTTGTGCCAATGATTCTGAAACACTCACATCGAATGCAGACCTCGCAACTCTGTCCGGGTTAAGTGGTGGTTATGGCTATGAAATAGCTGAAGACGCTGGAACGTGGTTTGGGTTTGCAGTGAGCCAAAACAATCATTCCATTTACCGTTTAGATTTTGGTGACTCTCCCCAAAATGTTCCTGCAATTACCAATTTAGGCAATCCCGGATCGCAACTGTCTTTTCCGCAAGGAATCGAGTTGTATAAGCACAATGGTAATTGGTATGGATTCATTGGATTATATGATCCGGGCAGCGGTATTGTAAGGTTGGATTTTGGGTCATCTCTCACCAATATACCCACTGCAGACAATCTGGGTATGTTTGGATTGAGCGGCAGGTTTTGGGATTTAAAAGTAGTAAACCAAAACGGTGACCTAATCCTGGTCATCATCAATCGAAATACCAATTCGATTGTGCGTGTCAACTATCGGGACTCATTCAATAATGAAATAGTGAATGCTACGCATGTTTTCAGCAGTTCCATTGCAGGAGCCAACCTGACTCCAGGCTTTGATATTGTACAGGCAGGTACAGACTGGATTGCCTTGGTTGCATCTGACCAGACGAATTCAATTATTAAATTAAAATTTACAGGCGATATTCTGACAGCACCCGCTATTGATGGAACATACACGACCAATTTAACCAGACCACTGCAGGTAAGTTTGTTGAAGGAAGGTACGCATTACGTGGCAGCCATCACCAGCGAATTCACATCAATAAAATTGGTCGACTATCATGATCTGGATGCAGCCAATGCACCCAGTGAAATCATTCATTCAGGCCTTCCCTCGTTATTTGCTGCCGATGTTTTGCGATACCATGGGAAAAGTATTTTACAGGGAGTGGGCAGCACCAATAAACTGAGAAATGTGTCTTTTCAATCATCATGCGGTGCATCCGTTGATTTTAGTGAAGAAGAAAATCCGGAGGACCTGATATTTTCATCGGCTTGAAACAAAACCATCGAGCTTACCGCATTTAATGAATCGAATGCCAGTTCCACCGATGCGCAGTATATAACGGCTTCAGCCGATCAGGCGCCTGATATTTCATTTACAACGAATGGCGTGGCATGCCAGGGAATTGAAGTGGGCTTTACTGCAATTAATGTCAGCAATGACTTAGCATCTGTAACTTGGGACTTTGGTGATGGAGATACAGGTTCAGGAACAACACCCAGTCATTCATTTGTTGCAGGTACCTTTAGCATCCGGGTGGAAGCTACATCCACCAATGGATGTAACAACTTTTACAAAGATTCGATGGCTATATATTCTATACCCGTTTCTGCATTTAGTTTACCAGCCATTTCTCCATTCTGTACAAATCAGCAATATTTTTTTTCGAATACTTCTGTTTATGATGTTCCATCAAACCCTGCCTGGCAATGGAAAGTAAATGGTGCAGATGTAGCTACTACACAAAATTTGGATTTCACTTTTTCGATTACTGCTTCACAGGAAATAAAATTGATTGCCTCTATACCTGGTTGTAGTTCTGAGTCAACACAAACAATCTCATCCTTGTCGGTAGGACCTGTCACAGACTTTAGTACAGTGGGAACTTGTCAGAATAGCGCAACCGTATTTACCAATGAATCCAGCGGAT
This sequence comes from Flammeovirgaceae bacterium, assembly GCA_022616575.1. Classification (GTDB taxonomy): domain Bacteria; phylum Bacteroidota; class Bacteroidia; order Cytophagales; family Cyclobacteriaceae; genus JAKEEN01. The sequence continues at coordinate 2,669 of JAKEEN010000282.1, read as the reverse complement.
CGATAGTGTCTTACCTGTGGGACTTCAATGATGGTCAAACATCAACGGATGTAAGTCCTGCACATGTTTATAGTTCTTTAGGTTTTTTTGATGTGACACTCACAGCCTTTGGTTCTTCAGGATGTAATTCAACAGCATCCAAGTCAGTCAGCATACGGTCAAAACCTGTGGCAGATTTCGAGGTGGCCCTTCCGCCCTTTTCATGTTCAGGTACTCCTTCTCAATTCAATGACCTCACTCCAAACCCAACGGATAGCAATATTGCCGGCTGGTTGTGGAATTTTGATGATGTAGCTGGTGGAAATAATTCATCGACAGTTAAAAACCCGAATCATGTATATTCATCAGCAGGTACCTATGATGTGTCATTGATAACCACAACCAATTTCGGGTGTAAGGATACCATCCAAAAGCAAATTGAGATTTTTCAGACCCCGTTTGTTGATTTCAACTTTTCAGCACCTTGTGCAAATAAACCGGTTGTGTTTACAGATGTTACAGCCGGATCTAATACCGCCTGGCTTTGGCAAATAGACAATGCAACATACACAAGCCAACAATCAATGCACACATTTTCATCGGCTGGAGATTTTAATGCCTCTCTCAATGTCACGTCATCCAACGGATGTATTGGGATGACTACAAAACAAGTGGGAGTAGTTCAATCACCGCAGGCAGGTTTTGAAACATCCAATGAAATTGGGATTCCCCCATTACTCGTCCAGTTCACAAATACTTCCGTAGGTGCCGTTGATTTCCTATGGAAATTTAACGATCCATTAAATTCAATGAGCACCGATGTCTCACCAGCGTTCACTTTTGTAGAGGTGGGTGACTATGATGTAGAATTGACAGCCACAAGTACGGAAGGTTGTACCAGCACATATTCAAAACTTATACAGGTCACGGAACCTACGCCCATTGAATCAGAATTTTCAAATGGATTTTTTTCACTTAATCCAAACCCGGCTCAAACATTCACTGTAATCACTGGGTTTAACCCCCGTGGCAATCCGATTGTAGTTTCAATCTTTAACCTATCAGGAATGGAAGTTTTTCGACAGGAAATTAAGGATCACAATTCTATCCGAGCTGACTTATCAGCTGTAGCAGCGGGTATTTATTTATTCAAAATCGACTTAGGTGGGCAAAGAATGATTTCCAGGCTTGCCATCAAAAAATAATACCGATTTCTTTTTTAATCAGCAGCAAGCTTTCACTCTTTTTACTATTTTTGGCCGAATTTTATTTGGCTAAACCTAACCTATGAAAAATATAAAACTAGATTCAACCGATAGAAAGATATTGGAGCTTCTTCAAAAGAATTCAAACATTACTAATGCCCAATTGGCTAAAGAAATAGGCCTTTCACCTGCGCCAACCCTTGAACGGGTCAATAAACTGGAGCAATCTGGCGTAATCAAGAGCTATCATGCGAAAATCGATCCCTCAACGGTGGGGCTGGGAGTAAGCACTTTCGTAATGGCTTCGTTGAAGGGTCATAATAAAGACAACATTAATAAGTTCATTCAGGCTATTTCAAATATCGAAGAGATTACGGAGTGTCATCACATAACCGGTGCCGGTGATTTTGTGCTGAAAATTGTGTGTGCCGATATTGCCGCCTATCAGCAGTTGATGCTCGAAAAAGTGTCTAATATTGATGTGGTGGATGGTCTTCAATCCATGGTTATTCTTTCTACTTTCAAAGACAGTAAGGTATTACCAATACCTAATTAGTGCTGTGTAGTATGGAGCAGGAAAAAAATCTCATACTTGAGTCAGTTCACGTAAAAAAGAAAATACGCAGAATGGCTTTTGAGATTTATGAGAATAACGTGAAAGAGAAATCCATTGTCATGGCCGGAATTGATGGGCAAGGGTATGTGCTGGCTAAATTGTTAGCTAAAGAAGTAGAGCAAGTATCGCCTATCAAAACATTGCTTGTTAAGGTAAGCTTGAACAAGGAAGCTCCCCAACAAAATATTATTCACCTTGATTGTGACGACAAGGAAGTGCGTAAGAAATGCATTGTGCTGGTAGATGATGTATTGAATACAGGACGCACGGTGGCCTACGGACTAAAACCATTTCTTGATTTGGAAGTCAAAAAAATTGAAGTGGCTGTTTTAGTGAACCGGAGTCATACCCTATTCCCGATATATCCGAATTATATTGGCTATGAATTATCGACAACATTAAAAGATCATGTAGAAGTAGTTCTTGGAAAAGAGCCTGCAGTTTATTTGAAGTAATTTGATTAATTCAAAATTCAAGATTCAAAATTGAGTTTAAATCTTGAATTGAAATTTTGATTCTGAAATCTGAAATTTTGAATTGAAGATGTCCATCCACAAACAAGAAATCAAGAAGATCACTACGCACCAGCTCCAGGAAATGAAAAACCGCGGAGAGAAAATTGCCATGTTAACAGCATACGATTACAGCATGGCGCGCATCATTGATGGTGCCGGCATTGATGTGATTTTAGTTGGCGATTCCGCATCGAATGTAATGGCCGGGAACGAAACTACGCTTCCTATCACACTCGATCAAATGATCTATCATGCCAGTGGTGTGGTCAAGGCAGTGAAGCGGGCGCTGGTCGTTGTTGATTTACCATTTGGAACCTACCAGGGAAGTTCGGGAGAAGCATTAAGATCTTCGAT
>JAKEEN010000281.1 GCA_022616575.1 Flammeovirgaceae bacterium | reverse complement strand
ATGTATTTGACCAATACGGAAGCCGGTGATTTGCGAATTCTTCCTACGCACCGGCTTATTAAAGGACTCTCAAACTTTAACGAACATGAAGTAATAAGAAAGTGCGAAGAAGATTTCATTGTCAAACAGGTTGAAGATGCCGATACACTTAATGAAATAATTGTCGGTAAGCCATGGGCATTTGGATTGATCTTTAAAGACAATGCGTATAAGGTTCGTTTAAAGCCGGAGTCATTCGCCAAACTCTCGTGGCATTTTCCGGAAGATGTAAAAAAACTTGACCTGACGGTGATGCATTATTTCCTCATCGAAAAAGTGTTAGGGATACCCGGTAAGAATCAACGGGCTTCTGAAAATATTGAGTTCGATCGGAGTTTTTCAGATTGTCTTACCAAAGTGATGAGAGGCGATGCACAGATGGCCATTATTACCCAGGATGTTTCGATTGAGGAAGTGAAACGTGTATGTGCCAGCGGCTACACCATGCCGCAAAAATCAACCTACTTTTATCCTAAAGTGATCTGCGGATTTTTGTTTAGTTCGATCAAAGAAGAAGAATTTCAAATTCCTGAGTATTCTCCTTTTTAATCTTTAGTAATTTTAGCCGCAGAGACGCAAAGACTCAAAGCGATACTCTTAGCGTCTCCGCGTCTTACGGAAAACAAATCAGGTCAGCATGACAACGATTACAGAATTAAGTTCATAAATTTCAATCATTACTTATATGAAGCTCAATCGCCCACTCATATTGGCCTCCAGTTCCCCTCGCAGGCAATACCTGATGAATGAGTTGGGATATGAATTTACAGTTGAGAAGCCTGAAGTAGATGAAAGCTTCCCATCTGAATTACCTGCAGATCAGGTGGCTAAATACCTTGCGCTCAAGAAAGCCGAATACTTCCGCCAGGAAATACATAATGAAATTATAATGACGGCCGATACCGTAGTTATTCTCGACCAGAAAATTATGAATAAGCCATTGGACCGGGCTGAAGCTATCGATATGCTTCACCGGCTCTCTGGTAAAACACACCTGGTGATGACAGGAGTCTGCATCCTTTCAAAAGAAAAAGAAGAGAGTTTTGATGATACAACCGAGGTCACTTTCAAAAAACTGACACAGGGAGAAATTGAATATTACGTTGACACTTACAAACCCTACGATAAGGCGGGTGCTTACGGGGCACAGGACTACATCGGTATGATCGCCATCCAAAAAATTGTTGGCTCACATTTTAATGTTATGGGCCTTCCTGTTCATAAGGTCTATGAACATCTCACTAACTGGAGATGAGGAAAATCTGGCAGTATATACGCAACCAGGTTACTGAAGAATTTAAACCCTGGTACTTCGTTTCCATTTTGCTGTTCCTCTCAACCTGCCTCTTTATTAATTATCAACTTGACTTTGAAGACAGCATCATTGATTCATACCAGCACTTTTACCAGGCATTTTTCTATTTTTTAACCTATTGTTTTGGTTATTATGGCACTGTCTTCATTTATTTAAGATTTTATCCTGAGAAGAAATCAATAATTTCGGGTCCATTCTGGATCAAGAGCATTTTCATTTTAGCCCTTCATAGTCTTGACAGGTCGCAACCCTATCTCAATCAACTCACGAAATCAATCGTTGAACCTCCTGTGCTTTTCTGGATCGATAAAGTTGTATTTCGGGCTTCCAGTTTACTCTTTGTGATCGTACCTATTCTTGGTTTTTACTACCTCAAAGAAAAAGATGGATTATATTATGGTTTGCACAGCAAGAAGTTTGATTTCAAACCCTATCTCCTTCTATTACTTCTAATGATTCCCCTTATCATACTGCCTCTTTTGGGAAATCCTTTCAGAATCAGTATCCCATGTATAAGGGTTTTGACTCACACCTGAACTTAGAGATCGGAGAATGGTTTACAGTCGTTGTTTATGAATTGGCGTATGCTTTGGATTTTCTCGGAGTAGAACTACTGTTTCGTGGTTTTATGGTTATAGGCTTCATGTCTATTTTGGGAAGAGGTGCCATTATGCCGATGGTAGTTACGTATTGTTTTCTTCATTTCGGAAAACCAGCAGGCGAAGCTATAAGCTCCGTATTCGGAGGATTTATTCTGGGCGCTATTGCTTACGAGACACGAAGCATCTGGGGCGGGGTAATTATTCATGTAGGAATAGCCTGGGCTATGGAACTGGCGGCTTTTGTGCAGAAGGGTTTTAACCAGCCCTGACCCATTATGATTGGTAAACACGCATCATGTCGTTGGCAATTACTTCAGGTTCAAATTTTCTTATGTACTCCAGAGATTCAGATACCATCATTGTGCGTACCTGCGGGTTATCAACTATCTGGTTTATCTCTAGGGCAAGCGTTTGATGATCGCTGGTATCGACATATACAGCTGACGGACCTGCAGCCTCCCGGAAGCAAGAACCTGTTGATGTAATCACAGGAACTTTGCAGGTGATTGCCTCCACCAGCGGAATTCCAAATCCTTCAAACAAAGAAGGATACACGAACACATCAGCCATCGAGTAGATAGCGGGCAAATCGGCAAAGTCAGCTTTGTGAATAAATAACACACGCTTCATTAGTTTTTTATCCTGTACGTATTTTTGAACTTCATCCAGGTAAGAAGTTGGGCGTCCTACTATCACCAATTTCACCTTCTGATCAATTTGGCCTAAGGCCTTCACAATCAGCAATGCATTCTTACGCGGCTCAATCGTGCCTACATTTAAAATGTATTTTGATGGCAATCCATATTTCTTCTTTACTTCCTCAAGATCTTGGCTCGCAAGCTCACGCTTAAAATTTTGATGACAACCCTGGTACACAACAGAAACTTTCGCTGGATCAATTTTCAAAAACTCAATTACATCTTGCCTGGTTTGTTCACTGATAGCCACAATATGATCAGCCACGTGAGTAGCGTGCTTTACCTTGCTTTTATAAATAGCTACATCAATCGGATTATAGAATTGCGGGTAGCGATAAAATATCAAATCATGGATCGTAACAACCTTCTTTACCCCATAGGGCAACGCACGCGGTAATTCATGACTTAAACCGTGGTACAATTGAACCTTATGTTTTTTTACAGCGCCTGAAATACCAAAGGTTCGCCACAAACTTCCCAGTTTAAACTTAACCGTTGTCTCAGAGGGGGTTATTATGCTAACGTCAGGTTTGTTAAAGAAGAAGTCGGTGTCGGGGTGTCTTCTTACTTTCGGTGAGAAAAGCGTGTATGTATGTTCGGGAAAATTCTTTATCAGCGCTTCAACAACAAAGCGGCTATAGTTGCCCAACCCGGTGAAATTGTTGAAAAGACGCTTGGCATCAAACCCGATGTTCACTTGCGAAAAGTCTTTGAATAGTAATCAATACTTTCGTTGATGATCTTCCATGCCTGTTCTTTCCCCAGAAATTCATCCACGATTACTTTCTTATTTTCCAGTGTCTTATAGTTTTCAAAGAAATGCTTGAGTTCGACTTTAAAAAAATCAGGCAACGCATTTACATCTGTATAATGGCTCACGCTGGCATCCTGTTCTGCCACGGCAATGATTTTATCATCAGCTTCTCCCCGATCGATCATGCGCATCACACCAATCACGGTGGATGGGATCAAACAACGTGGAACCACTGTAACCTGGGTAAGCACAACAATATCCAACGGATCATGATCTTCACCTAACGTTTGAGGAATAAATCCGTAGTTCAGTGGATAATACATCGAAGCATAAATGACGCGGTCCAGCTTAATGAGACCACTGTCTTTGTCGATTTCGTATTTGGCTCTTGAACCTTTGGGGATTTCGATAATGGCGTTTACCCGCAGGGGTGGGTTTTCACCAATAGATACTTCGTGCCAGGGATGCTTTACCATACGATTTCAAGTTTCAAGTTTCAAATTAGCACTTCAAGGCCACAATCTGAAACCTGAAAGAAATTGTCATT
>JAKEEN010000048.1 GCA_022616575.1 Flammeovirgaceae bacterium | reverse complement strand
TGGCCGCGGCCCGTCCGGTCAGCACGAAGATACCGGCGCCGATGATGGCGCCGATACCGAGCAGCTGGAGAACTCTGCATGGAAGTCGGCCAAAAGTCATATCATGTCTTTTGTACAAAATGTTGTAAAAGCAAAAGCAAACGGACTTCCAGTGCATTTGATGGCTAGTGGAGAATCCATTACTACAATTCCTGCAGAATTTTTATTGGACAAAGGTTTAGTAGTCAGGAAACTTCACTACTCACAAAGTCTTACAGACAGGCTTGATATCCATGTTATCAGGAATTTTGCTTTAACGGGAGTTGTTGAGTAACTCTGGATGCCGACTTATTAAATCCTTGATTCTTGCTTTTCTGGTTTCATCAGGCTGCCCGCTAATAAAGCCACCAAACTTACAATGGTAGCCGGAACTAAACTTGGCACATCTATCGGATTTATTTCAAAATAGATCCAGCAAATCATTCCTGTGACCATCGATAAAATAGCCCCCGTACTTGTCGTCTTCTTCCAGTACAAACCAAAAACCATAGGAATAAATAATGAGACCAGGCTGAGAATAGAAGAGCCTCCCACCAATTCATAAATATTTGAATTCGTACAAGCCATTACTGTTGCGCCTGCACTGAATAGTAGAATTGAAAGCCTTGTAATATGAAGAAATCGTTTATCCGAAATCTTATGACCAATTATCGGCTTAATGATATTTTCTGAAAAAAGAGCAGCAGGCGCCAGTATTGATGAACTGGTTGTACTCATCACGGCTGACAATAACGATCCAAAAAATAAAATCTGAATAGGCAGCGATGTATGAGCCAACACCATATTGGGTAAAGTCAATTGCGTATCCTCTCCTATTTGTTCGGGATATAAAAACTTTACGCATAAGCTGATAAATAAAGGAAGCATGGCCACCGTAAGATAGAGCCCGGCCGAATAGTAGCATGATTGAACTGCCACCTTTGAAGACCCTGAAGACATAACACGCTGAAAGACATCTTGAGACGGAATGGATCCCAATCCTAAAACTGACCAGGCGGCCATCCACCCGACCATAGAAACGAAATCTATGTCGGGAAGAAATCTGAAATTTTCGCGAGGTACAGAGTTTATAACTGTTATCACTCCCCCTGCTTTGATGCTCAACACCCAGGCCAGAGCAACTAATCCAATGACAATGATAATACTTTGAATAAAATCAGTAATGGAAATTGCCCACATCCCACCCACATACGTGTACAGGGTAACCACAACAGCACTGATCACCACGCCCTGCCACACAGGCATGCCGGTAATTACATTAATGATCAAACCCAGGGCAACCAACTGACCCGCAGTATAGCCGAAATATGCCGGAACCATAAATACGCTGGCGATGAGCTCTGTTCTTTTTCCAAACCGAACCTTAAAAAAATCACCCAGGGTCAATAGGTTCATGGAATAAAGTTTGCGGGCAAAAAACATCCCGAAAAGGAGAAGGCACAAAGCAGCGCCAAAAGGATCTTCAATGACGGAATAGAGGCCACCCTTTAAAAATTCTGACGATGCGCCAAAGACCGTTTCTGAACCAAACCAGGTGGCAAAGAGTGCGGAGGTACTAAGAACAATAGGAAGGCTCCTACCTGCCAACATGAAATCGCCCGAAGTTTTTACTTTACGCGATGCCCAAAAACCTACGGCAATTGTGAGTATGAGATAGGTTATGACGAAGAATAGTAGCAAAGTGAAGGTTTAAAGCCTAAAGTTATTGGCTTTCTGAAAACTTAAAACTACTTCCGCTTTCCTATTTGAAATACACGGGTAATGTTAAATCCGAAGTGGATATCACCATCAAAGAAATCCCCGGATGTTTCTGCAACTACCCACCGGTCGAACATCCCCCGGGTGTTTGTGAATACTAATTGAAATACATGGCCTCCCGTTTCTATATCAACGCCAAAGCCGATGGCGTCAAAGTAGGGACTATCGGTATGTGGACTAAGTCTGTAATTATATTCCCCAGAAACCGAAACACTCTTCGTTACTTTGTACCTGGCAGCAAAGGCTAAAGCTGCATCATCGTTGTTTTCATAGCTCTGTTCAACTGTATTTCGATGAACAATCATCGGTGTCAGCTGTGCGGAAAATTTTGAGCTAAACTTCCTGGCCAGGTTCAATTGCCCGACATAGGCAATTCTATCCTCTGAGGTCAGGGCTTCGCCTTTCGTGGAAGGAGTTTTATAATTGATTGTTCCAGCAACTGTGATGGTAAATGGAAATGATGACGTGCCTTTGCTCTGTCTGAAAAGCTTATAACGGAGGTAGCTATCAATAGTATTATCAATGGAAGTACGCCCTAATCCGATTCCTAATCTGTCAGTCAAGCCATATTCTAATCCCAGCCTCACAAAGGAATCATCAAGTCCCCAAAGTGTATATGAGCCTTCATTCAGTGTACCAAAGCGGTGGGCAAAAATAAACTCAAGCTCACCTTTTCCTTTAGTCTCTACTGAAAATCCATTGATAACGCGTGTACCTTTAAAAGTTGCAAAAGCATATTCAGTATCATCCGATTTTTTTTCAAGTTCACTAAGCAAGTCATCTTGTGCATATACCTGATGGCCGGCAAACGTTAATAGTAGAATAAGTCTTTTCATAAAATAAGTTAATTAAACGGGCGGTAAACGAAATCTACAGTAACTTTTACTTGTTCTGCAATGTTGTTCCAGAGAATTTGCGGAATCGTAACGTTGTAGTCTTTCAACACAACCATAAATTCAGTTTTCAGGGTAATTCTTGTACCGCTAATTTCAATGGTCCCGGGTATTTCAACATCCTTTGTAACACCATGGATCGATAGTTTACCAGTGGCTTTTACCTGTTGAAGTCCGGTCTTCGTTGCATCAAATCCTAAAACTTTGCCTTTAAATACCGATTTAGGAAACTGCTCAGACTCCAGGTATTTTTCATTAAAGTGAGTCTGCATAAGGCTCTTCCTGAACTCGAAATCCTTATTATTAATGAGAAAGGCTATTTCACTTTTATTAATATCAAAGATGCTATTTGCTTTCCTGTTTATGGCTTCAATATCCTCAACCAGGGCATCAGAGAAAAAGGATACATAGGCTTTTTCAGTTACAAATTTTTGGGCGTGAAGGCAGGTTGATATAACTAGGCAGAAGAATAAGAATAATCGCTTCATTCTCAGGATTGTGCTTTAAATTCAAAGTTTAGTTTTACTTCTACTTCTTCAGCAATGTTTTGCCACAAAAGTTGCGGAATTTTAATTTTATAATCTGCCAGTTTCACTTTAAATACAGCATCAATTAAGACTTTACCATTCTCAAACTGCACAGTACCGGGTATATCTACCTCTTTCGAAATACCATGAATGGTAAGTGTGCCTTTTGCGGTGGCTGTTTGTTTACCCGGTTTTGATACATCATACCCAGCCACCTTTCCTTTGAATGTTGATTTAGGATATTTGTCGGACTCCATGTACTTCTCATTGAAATGCTCCTTCATTAATGATTTTTCAAATTCAAAATCCTTAATGGGAACGGAGAAAACAATCTCACTCGTACTGACATCAAACAGCCCTGCTGCTTTTATATTCGTAGCCGCTATGTCTTCAATGGCGGCATCTGAGAAGAAAGTTATCTGACTCTTTTCAGTGGTAAATTTTTGCGCATTACCATTGACAAAAAAGCAAGTCAGAATAATGCAAACACCTAGTCTCATTAGTAATTAATTATTCTGTGCCCCCTCGTCTACCCAACAGGCAATCAAATCAATTTCGTTTTGAGGAAGTCCTGTAGGTGCAATATCTTTCGGCATCGACTTGTTTCCAGTCCTGGTCTTTATTCCCTGTGCCTTGGCCTGCACGTTAGAAAGAACGCTCCAGTTTCTTTCTGCGCCATTGTCACCATTATGACATCCTGACTTAATACAGTTTGTTTCGAGAATTGGTTTTATATCGTTTAGATAGCTCACACCTGTATTACTATTTATTGTTTCATTGCGGGTAATTGTACATCCGTTATCATCCATTATAGTAATAGTGTACAGGCCAGCTTTTAAGTTTGAGAAGGTAGCTGATCCGCCAAAGCTACCATTGCCTATTTTGTATTGATAAGGCTCAGCGCCTCCGGTTACATTTGCAGTTATTGAGCCGTTGGGGCTTGTACAATTTGTTTGATGGCTAAGAGTCGAAGCACTAGCTACAGGTCCGCCAGGAGTAGTTAAAGTAATGTTGGTCAGTTGTTTTTCGCAGTTATTTGCATCCTTCACAGTGATTGTAAACGTTCCTCCTCCCTGGTTTTGAAATAAAGAAGATGTACCAAAAGCTCCAGTACCTAATCTGAATTGATACGGTGGAGTTCCACCTGTAGCGGATACTTCAATCGAACCATCATTTGTTACACAGTCAGATGGATTTGATTTAGTAGCAAGTTCAATATCCAGATCTGTAGTACTACAGTCGAAAGGTTCAGGTGCATCATTGCTTGAACAGGTCACTAAAAAAAAGAGCGTAATTAAAGTTAAAAGTACATTCCATTTTAGATTAAGTCGCATAAGGTTTAGGTTGAATTTTAAAATTTATATTGAAGGCTTATAAAAGTACCCAGTGTTGAAAGATTAATTTTCCCTTCTCCAATTCCACTTAGCGGAATTTTCACAAAGGGCTCCGCCTGTATGGAAAACCTGCCAGATAATCTTTTCTCTGCCACGACTGAAATATTCACCACTTTTAGCCATTCATTATTTTCTCCCCTTACTTCGCTATAACGGTCGTTGTAGCTGCCAATCCAGGAGTATTTATATTTTTCCTTCATCATCAAATAAGATGAAAGACCTAAACTGCCAAACCAAGAAAAGTGTTTGCCAGAGTATAATTTGTAATACACATTAATCGGTATATCCAAAATATCACAATCACCTTCAGCATTATCTGCTGTATTGGTAGCTCCACCCGATGTTGAGTACTCAAAGTTTTTTGCTGAATACACTTTCTTTGCCCAAATCACTCCCGTTGACAGGGACATTCTTTCACTAAGGCTGTACTGAACCTGCATACTATAATTCGAGCCTGAACCATATGGGCCACTAAACTTCACAGTGGAGAAATCGGGGGAGGCTGATAATTTTAAGGCCCAGCGTGAACTTGATTTATACTTCTGTTCCTCTTCTTCCTTTAATACTTCCTTTGCCATTGACGTGTTGTCTTTCTTCTCGGCTACTTGCGAAGAATCTGAAACAACCATATTGGCCACTGCATTTTCACTATTCATGCTTACAATTTCATTGGCTTTCTCCGAGGGATTTACATTGATCTCGTTTGTTTGTCCTTCCTTCTCTACTTCCACGTCTCCAATGGCTTTGATTTCTTGTTCTGGTTCAACCATACCAGAGTGGTCTTTGCCAGAAACCGGTATATAGGAATTATTGTCGGACACAATGCTTTCCTTAATGGTCGGTTCTAATACAACAGAATTAGTCTTATCAATTCTATTTTCTTTAGCCGCTATTTCATTCGCATTTCTGCGCGAACTATTTTTAGCCAATACCTTTTGACCAACAGGCTCGCTATCAGGATTACCTTTTATCTTTTCATTATTTGTGGATGTATTGGGTGCTATCGCTTTATCGTAAGCGGTTGAAGGCTCAGTTACGGGTTGAATTTTTTCTGCCTCAGCAGATTGTGGATGCAATAGATTTTCTTGATCTGTAGTAATTCGATTTATATTCCAAACAATCAGGGAAGTTATGGCAATAACAGAAACAATGCCGGCTACACCCTTCCAACTGGTAAGTTTCCATCCGGCCCCCCTTGCACCAGCGTCTGCCAAACGCTTCTCCATGTCCTTCCATCCGTCTGAAGCACCAGGCGCATCGTATCCTTCAGCTGCTGACTGAAAGAGCTTATCTAATTCGTCATCAGACAGATTTTGCATACACTTCCCTATTCATTTTAGAAATCCATTCTCTCAAATTCTCCCGGGCTTTCATCAAATTTGACTTAGAAGTACCTTCTGAAATGCCAAGTATCTTCCCAATTTCATGATGGGTATATCCATCGATTGCGTATAAATTGAAGACGGCCCGATAGGCCGGGGATAGCTGTTGAACCAACCCAATTAACTCTTCGTATGACAAATCCTCAACAATGCCACCCCCGGCAGTTTTTTGATCGTAGGCACGTTCGACCGGTGCCTGATTATTGTGTTTCAATTCTCTTCTGTAATGATCAATAGAAGCATTGATCATGATCCTCCTCAACCAGGCCTGAAATGAAGTATCTTCTCTATATTGATTAATCTTTTGAAATACTTTCATAAAGCCATCATTGGCAATTTCTTTAGCTTCATCAAAATTCTTACAGTACCTCACACAAATGCTCATCGCATACCTGTAGAAATGCTGGTACAACAGCCGCTGACTGTCGCGGTCATTTCGCTTGCATCCCTGTACT
>JAKEEN010000047.1 GCA_022616575.1 Flammeovirgaceae bacterium | reverse complement strand
TGGCTAATTATTGTTCGATCGCCTCGTCTACTTTGCGTTTCTCCTGTTCTTCTTTTTTCAAAGAAGCCTCATCCTTATCCTTCTTGCGCTCCATCAAAGCCTCTTCGATGTTCTTACCAATGTATTTGGTAATCACCGAGATTGACTTGAAGGCATCATCGTTGGCAGGGATCGGGAAATCTACTACCGTAGGATCTGAGTTGGTATCCACCATGGCAAACACGGGAATGTTCAATTTCTGTGCTTCTGCCACGGCAATGTGTTCACGCTTTACATCGATAACAAAAAGCGCTGCCGGCAATCGGTTCAAATCAGCGATACCGCCTAATTGCTTCTGAAGTTTCGCTTTTTCGCGGGTCAGGGTTAATTTCTCCTTCTTCGTGATGTTTTCGAATGCTTCCTCCTTCATCATCTTGTCGATCTGAGAAAGGCGCTTCAACGATTTACGAATGGTAGCAAAGTTGGTAAGCATACCACCTAACCAACGCTCCGTTACATATGGCATGTTCAGGCGGGTAGCTTCATCGTTAACAATATCTTTTGCCTGCTTCTTTGTTGCCACGAACATGATCTTACGACCCGACCGTACAATGTTTTTCAGGGCAAACGTTGCTTCATCAAGACAGGTTAAGGTCTTGTTCAGGTCGATCAGGTGAATACCGTTATTCTCCATGAAAATGTACTCGGCCATTTTCGGGTTCCACTTACGGGTAAGGTGACCAAAGTGAACACCTGCGTCCAACAAATCCTGGTATGTGAGTTTTTCTGCCATTCGATTAACGTTTGCTGAATTGGAATCTTCTTCTTGCTTTTCTTCTTCCGTACTTCTTACGCTCCACCATACGGGAGTCGCGGGTAAGAAGTCCTTCTTTCTTAAGTCCGGCTTTATTGTCTGCATTTAATGTAACAAGGACGCGGGCAATACCGAGGCGAACTGCTTCTGCCTGGCCTTTGATACCCCCACCTTCAACATTTACTGTAACATCATAATTAGACTCAAGTTTTAAAGCAGCCAATGGTTGCTTTACGGTAGTTTGGTGAATTTCAGAAAGGAAGTACTCCTTTAAGGTTCTGTCGTTCACTACGATATTACCATTACCAGCTTTGATGTACACTCTGGCAATGGATGTCTTTCTTCTCCCGGTTGCGTTTTTTATCTCCATGGAATCAGAACTTTATAGCTTTTGGTTGTTGTGCTTCATGTGGGTGTTGCTCACCGGCATAAACATGCAGGCTGCGGTATAACTCGCTTCCTAATTTATTTTTCGGAAGCATGCCTTTAACAGCATGTTCAATCAGCCTTTCCGGTGCTTTCGCACGAATTTCTGATGGAGTCTTTACTTTTTGTCCGCCTGGGTAACCAGAGTGTGAGAAGAGAACACGGTTGGTCCACTTCTTACCAGACATGCGCACCTTCTCGGCATTGATTACGATGACATGGTCACCACAATCTGCATTCGGTGTGAAATTAGTTTTGGTTTTGCCGCGAATAATGCTGGCTACCTGGCTTGCCAAACGACCCAAAAATTGGTCTTTCGCATCTACCAGTACCCAGTTCTTCTCAGCCGTTGCCTTATTGGCGAACACTGTTTTATAACTCAGATGATCCACGATTTTTTAGTTAAAATCAACAAAATACACCCCTCCTTTTAAAAAGGGACACAAAGGTAAGCCGATGGTGATTGAAATGCAAGAAAGGCTTGAATTTTCCTGCCTTTTGAGGGGCATTCTTTAACGTTTATGAGCTTTTAATTGACGAATAAGCGCCTGCAAATCTTTGGGATACGATGCCTCAGCTTCGATTTTTATTCCATCCAGGCTTTTAAAGACAATTTTGTGGGAATGAAGGGCCATTCGCTTCATCAGGGGCTGTTCTTCCGTCAATTTCTTCAAATTGTACTTCGATTTTACCGAAGAAACATAGAAAGGCTTGCCGTGATAGGTCTCATCTCCGGTAATAGGCGCCCCCGAAATACTGAGGTGAATCCGTATCTGGTGCATGCGTCCGGTAATAGGTCTGCACTCTATTAAAGTATGATTTTTATAGGATTCAATGGAATTGAAAATGGTTCTGGCAGCTTTACCTTCTTTGCTGATCTTCACCACCCCGATATCGAGCTTTTGAATGGGGGCATTTACTTCCCGGTCCTTAAACTGGTGGATTCCATCGGCTACGGCATGGTAGATCTTCTCAACCGATCGCCCCTCAAACTGCATGGCCAGGTGACGGTAGGCTTCAGGGTTTTTAGCAAACACAAGTATTCCCGAAGTATCCTTATCCAATCGATGACAGGCCTGGGCATCTGACCAGTAGTCTTTCGCCAAAGCAAGCATGTTTACCGGGTCATTCCGGTCTTCCAATGTCGATACAAATGGAGGCTTATTGACGATGAAGTAGTTGTCGTCTTCGAATATAATAAGGGGTTTGAATGAGATGGATTTCACAATTTTTAGTGGGCTCAAACTTCAAGCTTCAGGCTACAAGCTGCAAGCCATGCAAAAAAGCGTGAAGCTTGTAGCGTGTAGCCTGAAGCTTAATTTTTATCATGGTCTTTCACGCGCGGCAATTTAAAACTAAAATCAGAACCCTTCCCTAAAGCGCTCTCTACTTCTGCTTTGGTATTATGGTTTTCAAGAATATGCTTCACAATGGCCAAGCCTAAGCCGGTACCTCCCTTCTCGCGGCTACGGCTTTTATCTACCCTGTAGAAGCGCTCGAAAATCCGAGGAAGGTGTTCAGCGGCTATGCCCTCTCCATTATCTCTAACGTGCGTAACCACATTCTTTTTAGAGAGTTCAAAACTGACTACTATTTCTCCGCCCTCAAAAGAATGCTTAATGGCATTCGAGATTAAATTAGTCATCACCTGGCTGATGCGTTGCCAATCAGCAAAAGCGGGAACCTTCTGCTGATGCCCTTCTATTTGAAATGAAATGTTTCTGTCTTTGGCTTTATCTTCTAACTGTTCAAAAACTTCTTCGGTGAGTTTGTACAGGTCAATGTTTTCAAAATGCATTTTGATCTGACCGGTCTCAATGTGCGAAAGGGTAAGCAGGTCTTGTACCAATGCATCGAGTCCATCGAGGCTCTTGGCCGCTTTCTTTAAAAATTTATTGCGAACGGTTTTATCATTGACTGCACCATCTAATAACGTGTGCACAAATCCCTGGGCGGCAAAGATGGGTGTCTTTAATTCGTGAGAAACATCGGCAATAAACTCTTTGCGAAAAGCTTCTACTTTTTTGAGCTCATCGATTTCTTTTTGCTTCAGTTCTGCGAAGTGGTAAATCTCTTCGTTAATCTTTTGGAGGGGATTTAACGCCCCTGATTTCTCGCGGCCCAATGAGCCCAGTTCCTTCTTCCGCAACTTACCCATCAGTTTGTAAATCTTATTGATCTCTCGAAAAATGAGGAAGTCGAGCACAATAAAAATGAGTATGTAAGAAACCGAGAAGCTCATGATAAACGCCACAATGCGTGCATTGAATGTGACGCTTTCAAACAATGAAAGAAACAGGGTGGTTATAAGCGCGATGCAAAAGGCCAGAATTAAAGCAAGTACACGAGAGCTATAAACCATGTTGATTTGAAAATTTGAAGATGTGGTAATTTGAAAATGGATTTTTAACGCCTTAAACCATTATCAAATCATCAAATTACCAAATTATCAAATTAATTCAAGCTGAACTTATACCCGACACCTTTCACGGTAGAGATATACTCCTCACCAATCTTTTCGCGCACCTTACGGATATGTACATCAACGGTCCGGGCAAGAACATACACATCAGAACCCCAGATATTTTGGAGCAAGTCTTCGCGGCTAAATACCTTGTTTGGATTTTGTGCCAGGAAGTAAAGGAGTTCGAATTCCTTTTTGGGGAGATTTATTTCCTTGTCTTTTATTTTGATTGTGTAGCTCGTTCTGTCGATTACGAGATCACCAATGGTGATGGTACTGGATGGACTCACTTTTTTAAAATCCCTGCGAAAGAGTGCACCGATTCTGCTCATCAACGCTCTTGGTTTGATGGGTTTGGTGATATAATCATCAGCGCCCACATCAAACGCTGCTACTTCTGAATACTCTTCTGACCGTGCTGTCAGAAATACTACGAATGTCTTTTGCAATTCAGGTTGTTCGCGAATCAGGCGACAGGTTTCTACACCATCCATCTTTGGCATCATGATATCTAACAAAACCAGATCGGGTTGAAACTTCTTGGCAATCTCTACACCTTTAGCTCCATCAGAAGCTGTTTTTACATCATAGCCGCCCTTTTCAAGGTTGTATTTCAACAACTCAAGAATTGGCTCTTCATCATCCACCACCAGCACTTTATGCATTGTCTTATTAGCCATGACTCACTTTGGTTTGAACAAAATTAGATAGAAAAGAAGGAATTAAAAACGCATCACGGTTTATTAACAATTCCTTAATCCCTTCTGTTCCGTTAATCGTTATCGGTTAATCGTTAACCGTTAATCGGGGGCATGGGTAAGAGTCGGGGTGTGGTTTTACGATTAACGATTAACGATTAAGGTATTGAGACTTCAGGAAATGAATGTAATGTTTGAGATTGTTCTGAAATCGGCTTGCACATTCCTCCTTAAAGAAATCCTGCTGGCCTTCATATCTGCGGAAGTTGATAAAGTAGGTATTGTTCGGTAAATACTCTTTTAACCTGGATGATGGATTCTTCATGACCTTAAATGATAGGGTATCCATTGCTTCAACCACCGATAGGATCGCTGCTTCTTTCAATTTCTTCTTCTCCTCTGGGGTTTGTTGATCGTTCATTCGATTGTACACACTATCTAATAGTTGATAGCCCCTAAGCATGTGCACTACGTAACGTTTGTACTCGGTTTCTTCAGTTATGTGATCGTTTGCCTCCCGGCTGTTTTTCCCGAATTTATATTCCAGAAATTTTACAGCCCCGAAATCACCAATAAACGATGCGAGGTTTTCGTTAAACTCAACGCTGTCTTTCACAAACAGCGTGGCATGCGTCATTTCGTGAATGATCAGGTTTGCCAAATCGCCATCGCTTCGCTCCAACATCTTGCTTAAGATCGGATCGGTAAACCAACCAAGCGTTGACCAGCCTCCGGGATTTCGTACACTCACATCCCACCCTTCTTCTTTCAGTTTATTCAACTCAGCTCTCGCCTTCTCTTTATCAAAGAAACCTTTATATGGAAATGACCCGACAATCGGGAACGACCATTCTTTGGCAGCAAACTTAAACGGTTCGCAGGCGGTAACTACCCACATAATTTCTTCGCCTTTCTGATCATACAATGTTTTGTAGTTGTCGGTGTCTTTAAGGCCCAGGGAATCGATGGCAAATTTTCTTACTTCCCCGATCAGCCTGAGTTTAGTTTTAAGCGAATCAGGAAATTCCGAATCAGAAAGAAAATTTTCAACCGGTTTTGCGTTCCAGACAATAGTGAGCTGACCACGCCCCTGTAGAATTCCATAAAAGAGTAAATCCCAATAAATAACAGAGAGTATAATAAGGATACCTGACAGGGCGAGCAGTATTCTTTTAATGATCCTTTTCACGCTTCAGGCTGGTTAAAAAGAAACGTGTGTTGAAATTGAGATACAAGGCATATGAATATTCAATGGCATCGGCATAGGTATCATAAAACGGTTCTGCTCTTGCAGAAAGTATAAGCCCATCAGAAAGTTTTTGCTCATACAAGAAACGAAGCATATAGAACTCATGCATTCTGTCAATACGTGTTGGATAGTCAGCCACCACTGAAGGGTACAGTCTTCCGCCTGTTGGAGATATAAATTCATGGCCTGACCAATATGAACCCATGATGGTAAGCCCGAATTTTGATGCTGCGTATGCATTCAGGAAAATTCCATCGCCATCCTCGAAAACCTGTTGCGCTGAAGATGCATCGGAGTAACTCACGTAGTACGATTTCAAGCCCCATTCTGTAATGAATCCGGAAGAAGAACCGTTGAGTGCAAGTCCGACAGCTGTATTGTACGTAGTGAGAACAGGACTACCGTCAATATTAATTTGTCCACCCCGATGTTGAGCAACCGCTTGCACCGGAAGCTCAAGAGAAAGGAATGAAGTTTGCAATAATTTTTTACTGAAAGATATTCCGGCTACGAATTGTTCCTGTTCATCATCGTTTTGATAGATCATGTTTTGCCAGTCGATCCAGGCATCCAGAAACAATCCGTCTTTTTGCCAGAGAAACTGAACACCATCTTCCAGTTTTCCGGTTAAGCCATTTTCAAAATCATATAAAGGTTCAATCAACCGGTGGCTGAGCCGGCCTTCGAGTGTACCGAAAATCAACGAGAAGCTTTTGCTCTTATACTTGATAGAAACATTAGGTCTTGCGTACACGGAGTCATCGTTGCCAAAGTCTTTCTGTACGTACCAACCTGCATCCACCCTGATTTTATCCGACAACTGGTAGCTCAGATGTGGATTGGCCTGATACCCAAACAATGTATAGCCGTCAACCGTTGTGTCGAACCACTCATTATTCTTAAAGAAACCAAGCAGGCTAAAACCGGCAAACAGTTTTGAGGAATCCTGTGGATTGATTTGCATTCTTCTCTCAAACGACTGGTTGTTGATTTGTCCAAAAGCAGAGAGTGAAAGAATAACTATCAGACAACTAAGACAATATCGGCCCATAGCTCGCAATTTAATTAAACGCACTGACAAAATATTTTTCGAACAGCAATGCGACCATTTGTTTTTGGAAGGTGAAGTAGTAAGTTTGGAAGTTCCGCCTTCGATAATGGCCTCAAGCTGCAAGCCACAAGCTTCAAGCTGGTTATATATCCTCAAAAGCTTGTAGCTTGAAGCCTGCAGCTTGCCTGCCTGTCCGCAGGCAGGTAGCAATTGATTAAGCGCAGGAATTTTTTTTAATAACCGATGTAATAAACAGACAACACATATGAGTGACGCAAAAGAAAAACTGAAAGCACTTCAACTGACAATTGACAAACTGGAAAAGACGTATGGTAAGGGCACAATCATGAAGCTCAGTGATGAGCGCGTGGTGGATGTGCCGGCTATTTCAACGGGTTCATTAGGACTTGACATTGCGCTCGGTATCGGTGGGATACCCCGAGGCAGAGTAACTGAAATCTACGGGCCTGAATCATCTGGTAAGACAACCCTGACGCTGCATTGTATTGCCGAAGCACAAAAGAAAGGCGGACTTGCGGCCTTCATTGATGCAGAACATGCATTTGATAAGACCTACGCAGAAAAACTGGGAATCGACACGGAGAATCTACTGATCTCACAACCCGATAATGGGGAGCAGGCATTAGAAATTGCAGATCACCTGATCCGCTCGGGTGCGATTGACATTATTGTAATTGACTCCGTAGCCGCTTTAGTTCCAAAAGGGGAGCTTGAGGGTGAGATGGGTGAAAGTAAAATGGGCCTTCAGGCGCGTTTGATGTCGCAAGCGTTGAGAAAACTTACCGGCACAATCAGCAAAACAGGTTGCGCTTGTGTTTTCATTAACCAGCTTCGCGAAAAAATCGGAATCGTATTTGGCAACCCGGAAACTACAACCGGTGGTAACGCACTGAAATTCTATGCTTCTGTTCGTCTTGATATCCGCAGGATTGGACAAATTAAAGAAAGCTCTGATGATATTACCGGTAACCGTGTAAAGGTGAAAGTGGTGAAGAATAAAGTAGCTCCTCCCTTTAAAGTCGTTGAGTTCGACATCATGTATGGAAAAGGTATATCGAAGTCAGGTGAAATTGTGGATTTGGGTGTTGAATTGAATGTGATCCAAAAATCAGGTTCATGGTTCTCTTATGAGGGCAATAAACTCGGCCAGGGCCGCGATGCCGTAAAACAATTGATCGAGGATAATCCGGAGTTAATGGAAGACCTTGAAAAGAAAATCAAGGCAAAAATCGGCAGCGGAGAACCGGTAAAAGCGCTGGAGGAGAAAGATTGATTTATGGTGAGGAGGTTAGGAAGTTAGAAGGGTGAGGAAGTAACTTTACTCACCTATTCACTTCCTCACCTACTCACTTCCTAACCTAAGTGGCGCGAATAGCAGTAACAGGGTCAAGACGTGCAGCCATCAGTGCAGGCACAATTCCGGAAACAAGACCAATCACACTCGATACACCGAGACCCAATACAATATTATTTATTGTCAAATTTACTTCAAGCGTCCCTAAGGGGATGAATGTAATGAGGTAAACAAGGAATAGCCCTGATAGGCCACCGATCAAACTCAGGAACACAGATTCAAATAAAAATTGAAAGAGTATAAAAAAGTTTTTGGCACCTAACGATTTCTGTAGGCCAATAATACTGGTTCGCTCTTTAACAGAAACAAACATAATGTTGGCAATACCGAATCCGCCAACAAGAATCGAGAACCCGCCAATTACCCAACCCGCCACACCAAGCACATCAAACACACTGCTAATCATGTTACCTATAGCTTCCGGTCGGTTAATAGCAAAGTTGTCTTTATCTGTTGGTTTTAATCCTCGTTTTACGCGCAGCATCCCGCGCAATTCATTTTCCAACTGAACAAGACCGATATCTTCCGGTTTTCCTTTCAATCCAAAAAAGGAGCGGGTTCCAAATTCATACCAGCGTCCGGTTCCCGTTTGATAAATTTTTCGCAATGCGTTGTATGGAATAATGCAACTATAATCTCCTTGCTGATCGCCAAAAATGTTTTTGCCTTTCTTTTCGAGCGTACCAATCACAGTATACTTCTGATTTTTTATGCTGAAGGTTTTACCCAATGGATCTTCATTATTTGGAAAAAGTTTCCGGGCGAGTTCGTAACCTATCAATGCCACATTTCTCCCTGCTTCAATTTCCAAATCGCTTAAATAGCGGCCACTAAGAATTTCAACCTCGAATACTTTTTCATAATCATGCGAACTGCCAATGATCGTTACTTGTGTAAGGCTGTTACTGCCCCGTTTCACACGTTGTCCGCCAATAGGCGCAT
>JAKEEN010000046.1 GCA_022616575.1 Flammeovirgaceae bacterium | reverse complement strand
TAGAGCGATGCTCTCAACTTTCCGATCCGTACCGGGATCGAAAACTTTCCAGCCATTCGATCGGACTCAATATCGCGGATATTATTAATGTTGAGTACGCCAATTGAAAATAGCCCGCAACTCAGGGCCGGGAGTAACAGGTCAATCAAAATCTGTTGAGTATATAAATAGAATGAGCCCATCACGCCCACGATCCCGAAAAATATAAGAACGGAAATATCTCCGAGGCCTGCATATCCATACGGTTTCTTGCCGACTGTATAGGCTATTGCAGCTACGATGCAAAGGATACCCAGACCAAAAAAGAATGCGATGGCCTGCCAATCAAAGCCAAATGAAACAATGAGTAAAGAAGTGCCACTCATCAAGCAGAGAACAATAAAAATAAAAATTGCCGCTTTCATCTGCTTCATCGAAATTACTCCGGACTGAACCGTGCGTGATGGCCCCTTACGTGCTGCGTGATCAATGCCGCTTACAGAATCGCCATAGTCGTTGGCGAGGTTCGAAAGGATCTGAAGAAGAACGGTTGTGCTAACCGTTAGGAAAAAAATATCCCACCGGAATGCCTCATGATAAGCCGCCAGAAATGCGCCCATACCTACACACGAAATAGCCAGAGGCAAGGTTCGTAACCGGAATGCACGAAGCCAATGATGCATATCAGTTGATCGATAGAATTTTATCGACTATTTCCTTATCGATGGGTCTTACTTTTTTACCGAAGAAGGAAACCACATTTCCGTTTTTATCGATGATGTATTTACAGAAATTCCATGAAGGCGCTTTGCCTGATTTGGCTTCGAGCCATTGATACAACGGGTGTTGATCATTGCCCTTCACTGATATTTTCTCAAACATTTGAAATGTGACTCCGTAATTGATCTGACAGAACTCCGCAATATCACCGTTGGATCCGGGCTCCTGCCATAAAAAATTGTTTGCCGGAAATCCCAAGATGGTGATCTGATGACCATATTGTTCGTGCAGTTTTTGTAAATCAGCATATTGATACGTGTAACCGCACTTAGATGCAGTGTTAACAATCATCAGTGCCTTTCCTCTGTATTGTGAGAAATCAATTTCTTGCCCGGTTAGTGATTTCATCTTGAAATCATAAATCGAACCGGTTACCGGTTTCTTGTTGATTGAGAATGTTGAAGTAAGAAAGGCACCTAATCCCATAACGATGATGATTCCCAGAAATATATATTTATAACTCCTGCGCAATGTCAAGCGGTTTTGCTTTTTGATTAAAGAATTTTACCGTGCCATCCGGCTTCACCAGGTACTTGCAGAAATTCCAGGTAGGTTCGTTACCCGTTTTTTCTTTCAGCCATTGATATAAGGGATGCTGGTCTTCTCCCTTCACTGAAATTTTTTCAAACATCTGAAAGGTAACACCATAATTCTGCTTGCAGAAAGTAGCAATTTGATCGTTGGTACCGGGTTCCTGGCCTCCAAAATTGTTGGCAGGGAATCCTAATATGGTTATTTTCTGGCCGTATTGCTCGTGTAATTTTTGTAAATCAGCATATTGTGGAGTATACCCACACTCAGACGCGGTGTTTACAATCAAAAGGGTCTTGTCTTTGTACTGGGCAAAATCAATTTGCTTACCATCCAGTGAATTAATTTTGAAGTCGTAAATAGAACCGATGCTTGTCATGCCAATAAATAAAATGGTTACAAAGAGTTTCATACGTTCGTTAATTTTTAGTGAAACAACATTTTTTAACAAAATGTTTAATCAAAAGTAACAATAATTAGGTGAAAGTTGAGCCTGTCGAAACCTACATCCTTTCAGGTACGCGAATTCCCAGAAGTGCCATTGCCTTTTTAAGAATATCCGCCACCTTCTTCGAAAGCGCTATTCTAAATGCCAGTTGTGCCGGGTCCGTTGCATTGAAAATGGGAATATTCTGATAAAACTGATTATACTCTTTCGCTAACTCATAGGCATAATTAGCGATGATCGAAGGGGCATATTCACGGGCTGCCTCTTTTACTTTGTTTTCGTAAAGCGAAAGCACTTTGAGTACTTCACGTTCTGCCGGTTCCAAATTCTGCACAGCAGAAAAGTCACCACTATCAAATCTGATATTCATGCTTTCTCCTTTTCGTACAATCGCTTTGATGCGAGCGTGCGTATATTGAATAAACGGTCCGGTGAATCCTTGCAGTTGAATGGATTCATTCGGATCGAAAAGCATGCGCTTCTTGGGATCTACTTTCAGCAAAAAAAACTTCAGCGCCCCCAACCCGACCATTTCGAAGAGTTGAGTTGCTTCCTCTTCGCTCATCTCATCGGTCTTACCCAATTCAAGGGTTTGCCGTTTTGCTTTGGCAATCATTTCGGCCATGAGATCATCGGCATCCACCACGGTACCTTCACGTGACTTCATTTTGCCTGTTGGTAAATCCACCATGCCGTACGATAAATGGAAACAATGCTCCGCCCACTTGAATCCAAGTTTTTTCAAAATCAAAAACAAGACTTTGAAGTGATACTCTTGTTCGTTACCCACCGTATAAATCTGGCCGGATATTTTTGGGTAATCATGAAAGCGAAGAATGGCTGTGCCAATATCCTGCGTAATATATACCGAAGTTCCATCCGCACGCAATAATACTTTTTGATCAAGGCCATCACTGGTCAGATCAACCCACACAGAGCCATCTTCCTTTTTAAAGAACACGCCACTTTCTAATCCCTTCAACACTTCTTCTTTCCCAAGCAGGTAGGTGTTTGATTCGTAATAGAGTTTATCAAACTCAACGCCCATCGCTTTATAGGTGGCATTGAATCCATCATACACCCAACCATTCATGGTCTTCCACAACTTCAATGTTTCTTCATCGCCTTGCTCCCATTTCTGAAGCATTTCTACCGCTTCGCGCATAATCGGTGACTGTTTCTGCGCTTCCTCCTCACCTACTCCCTTACTCACTGCCTCACTTACCTGCGACTTAAATCGCTTATCAAACTCCACGTAATACTTACCCACTAAATGGTCTCCCTTGATTCCAGAACTTTGTGGCGTCTCACCATTCCCATACAATTTCCACGCGGCCATCGACTTACAGATATGAATACCCCGATCGTTAATGATCTGCACGCGATGCACTTGGTAGCCACAGGCTTTATAAATTTCGCTGACACTATAGCCAAGAAAATTATTTCGCAGGTGACCTAAGTGAAGCGGCTTGTTGGTATTCGGTGAAGAATACTCAATCATGATTTCTTCACCGGTTAATGTCAGTTGTCCGAATGATGAATTTGCCTGAATGTCTTTAAAAACATCGAACCACACTTTATCAGAAAGTGTCAGGTTTAGAAAACCCTTTACAACATTAAATTTTGATACCCTTGTTGAATTGGCAAGAAGATACTCGCCAATGGACTTTGCCGTTTCTTCCGGGTTTTTCTTTGTCACCTTTGATAACCCAAAACAGACCAATGTATGAGATCCTTCAAACTCCTGGTTGGTTGGTTGAATCTGAAGCTGATCAATGGATTGATTGAACAGCACAGATACTGCTTTTTGGATTTCAGAGCGAAGTGTTGATTCTAAACTCATTTAAATCGTTGTTGGTTGTTCGTTGTTCGTTGTTAGTACGCGCTATTAACGAACAACGATCAACGATCAACGAATATCACATATCTAAAATATAAGCAAAGATGAGCGGTGCCACAATGGTTGCATCGCTTTCAATGATATACTTGGGAGTTTCAATGCTTAATTTCCCCCACGTAATTTTTTCGTTCGGAACAGCACCCGAATACGAACCATAACTGGTGGTTGAATCGCTGATCTGGCAGAAGTAACTCCAGAAAGGAACCCCATCGCGCTCAAGATCCTGGTGCAACATAGGCACCACACAAATCGGGAAATCACCGGCAATACCTCCACCAATCTGGAAGAAACCAATGCCCTCTTTGCCGGAATTTTTTGTGTACCAATCGGCTAACCACACCATATACTCAATGCCTGACTTCATCGTTGATGCTTTCAGTTCTCCTGTTACACAATAAGACGCAAAGATGTTACCCATGGTAGAGTCTTCCCATCCGGGAACAACCATTGGCATATTTTTCTCGGCCGCGGCAATCATCCAGGAGTTCTTAGGATCAATTTCAAAGTATTGTTTCAACTCACCGCTGTTCAACAAACGGAACATAAACTCGTGGGGAAATAAGCGCTCACCTTTATCTTCAGCATCTTTCCAGACTTTAAATAAGTGGGCCTGTAATTTTCTGAAAGCTTCCTCTTCGGGAATACAAGTATCCGTTACACGGTTCAAATGATTTTGTAGTAAATCCCATTCCTGCTCAGGTGTAAGATCACGGTAATTCGGAATGCGCTTATAATGCGTGTGGGCCACCAGGTTCATAATATCTTCTTCCAGGTTGGCACCGGTACAAGAAATGATATGCACTTTGTTTTGACGAATCATCTCAGCGAAGCTGATGCCCAATTCACCCGTACTCATGGCACCGGCCAGGGTCACCATCATTTTCTTTCCATCGGCAATATGTTTTTTATACCCTTTGGCAGCATCTACCAATGCGGCTGCATTAAAGTGTAGGTAGTGCTTCTCAATGAAGGCTGAAATAGGTCTGTTCTGGCTCATGGTGTTCTAAAATTTGGTGCGAAAATAAATAAAAAAGGGGAAGTACTCCCCTCTTAATTTGTTAAGTTTTTTGGTTGGCTTTACTCAGCCAATACGGGTCTGTCAACGATCGATTTTCCGGTTGCTTCAAGGATTTCGAAAGCACTCTCGGCCATGCGGTTTTCTGTATCGAGCGTTGGATTAACTTCTACAATTTCCCATGCACACACTTTCGGGCTCTTAACCAACTCAGCGTTTAATACCTTCGCTTCATCAATTGTGAGGCCGTTGGGTACAGGTGTACCGGTTCCGGTCGAGATTCGGGAATCCATACTGTCTACATCAAAGGAAACATAAATAAGATCGCAGTGGTCGAGCATTTCGAGTGCTTTTTTTGCAATCGCAGCAGAACCTGCCTTCTTCACATCATCGGTTTCAATAAAGTTGATGTTATACTTATTAATCAAATAATTTTCCGGCTTTTCGAAATCACGGACTGAAATGAAAACTAAATCCTCTGTAAAAATCTTAGCTCCGGGAATACCCACGTTTTTAATCTGTTCCCAATAATCAAGGGTTTCTCCCTTCGGATCGTTCACTTTACATTCAAGATTATCAAATCCGAAAGCCATGGCTAAAGGCATGCCATGCATATTGCCTGAAGGTGTTGTGTATGGCGAATGTAAATCCGCGTGCGCATCAATCCAAATAACTCCAAGTCGTTTTTTAGGGTATGCTTTTTTGATACCTGCAATCGTTCCATAGGCCGTGCTATGATCGCCCGCCATGACAAGCGGAAAAAATTCATCGAAGATCGTTTCATATACCTCCAGGCACACACGTTCTTCCATGATCAGCACACCATCAATAAATTTTGCGTGAGCATGTTCAGCACCATCATAAAGCATTTCATTCACGTTCTCTACTTCCACAGAATCATATTGCTTGAAGAAGTCTGACTTCAGGTCGAGGCTGGCTATTTTCATAGCTTCTACGCCCAGACTTGCCCCGCGGGTACCGGCACCGATCTCTGATTTTACTTCAATGATTTTAATATTGGTATTCACAAAAATGAATTAATAGTTAAATAAGGAAAACGAGGTTAAATCCAATGGCCCAAAAAGCCATCCAGCGCGGCCCACTTAGAAGTCTGGCAATGCGAATGTCCCGCTATAGACCGGGGCAAAATGCTGTATGTAGGATAGGTTAACCATGCTTTTTTCGCGTTGCAAAGATGGCAAAATTATCCCAATATTGCACTCCTTTGTTGATTCGGTGATTCGTTGACTGGTTAATTCGTTGATGCCCAGTACGCAACCATCGGATGGCCACTAAATCAACAAAATCAAAATCACCGAATTGACGGATCAACTAATCAACGAATTAACGGAATGAAGAGCTATCGTGAGCTTATAGAACAGACGTTTGAGTTCCCACAAAAAGAATTTAAAGTGCGTGACCATGAGTTGTTGTTTAACGATGTACCCCTGGTGGATATCATTAAACAGTATGGCACCCCATTGAAGCTAACGTACCTTCCACGCATCAGTGAAAACATCCGTTTTGTACAGGCTACCTTCAACAATGCCATGGAGCGGTTTAAGTACAATGGCAAATACACGTATTGTTATTGCTCGAAGTCATCACATTTTTCTTTTGTGATGGAAGAAGCGTTGAAGAATGATGTACATCTTGAAACTTCTTCATCATATGATATTCCAATTGTACGTTCCTTGTTTGAAAAAGGGAAAATCACGAAAGACACGTATGTAATTTGCAATGGTTTTAAAATGCCCTTGTATTTAAAATACATTACGGATCTGCTCAACGATGGATTTAAAAACTGTATTCCGATTCTTGATAACCTGCGGGAAATCGACACCTATGAGAAGAATGTAAAGAATCCATACCAGGTAGGCATTCGCGTGGCTGCCGATGAAGAACCCAATTTTGAATTTTATACTTCCCGCTTAGGCATCCGCTATAGTGACATTACCAATTTTTATAAAGAGAAAATTCAAAATAGCGAAAAGGCATCGCTTAAGATGCTTCACTTCTTTATTAATACCGGAATTAAGGACACTGCTTATTACTGGAGCGAATTGAGTCGCTTTATCTTCAAGTATTGTGAATTGAAAAAGATTTGCGATTCGCTTGACTCGATCGATATTGGTGGTGGCTTCCCGATAAAAACTTCACTCACATTCCAGTATGATTATAAGTATATGATCGAACAGATCGTGGAAAACATCAAATGGATCTGTGAAAAAAATAATGTTCCTGTTCCAAACATCTTTACGGAATTTGGAAGCTACACGGTAGGAGAAAGTGGGGCTGTTCTATATTCACTTGTTGACCAGAAACTGCAAAACGATAAAGAGCTTTGGTACATGATTGACGGCTCGTTCATCACGCATTTACCAGATGCCTGGGGTCTCAATCAAAAATATGTTTTGCTGGCGCTTAACAAATGGGACGATCCATTCCACAAAGTAAACCTGGGTGGCCTCACGTGCGACAGCCACGATTACTATAACTCAGAAGCACATACTGGTGAAGTTTTCTTACCCATGATTACTGATGAAGAACCGCTTTATATCGGATTCTTCCATACCGGTGCATATCAGGAATCGCTCGGTGGTTATGGGGGGATTCAACATTGCTTAATTCCCGCACCTAAGCACGTTCTCATTGATAGAAATGAGGATGGAGAAATAACAACCAAGCTTTTCGCGCCTGAGCAAAGTCAGGAAAGTATGCTGCAATTACTCGGGTACTAATTCACTACCTATTGACCCGGTAATTTTGATTCGGTAAAATCAGAAGGTATTTCAAAGGTTGCAGTTGATACTGCTTCCTTTTTTATTTCAGTGACTACCATTATCATTTTTGCCTGAGGCATAGTCATTTCAATTTTCAAGGGTATTCCCTCAATATTTTCATAGAACATAGATTGGCCTGCACCCATACGTTGTTTTGCCAGGCTTTTTAAATCTAGGTCCTTGATCTCAGTGGTAGTCCAAAAAATCTGATCGATGGATTTTCCTTTATCGGTAATGGTAACAATCGTTTTTGAGCAATTGTAATTCAATATTTTTTGTGTCTCGGCTGTCTTTGTAATTTTAACTTCGCCCTGCATATGACCTGATGCCTGATTGCCTTGGTTCAACACCGTGTAGGTCTTATTTCCTTTATTAAGAAAATAGGTTTGATTCTTATCCTTTTTATATAGCGTCTCATTATTAGCCATCATCCCTCCTTCCATACTTGTTAGCGTATTTCCGTTCTTTATTTTTACCGTGAATCCTGTAGGCATCATTGAATTCATTCCACCTCCTTCCGACATTTTCATCATGCTTTCCATTTGTGCCTTCATTTGAGGGTTCGACTCCATCATGGCCTTAAACTGTGGGTCATTCATTTTCTCCTTCATTTCTTTCATTTTGGCTTGATTAGCAGGGTCATGCGTCATTTTTTGACCCTCCTCCATCTTGGCCTTCATAGCAGGGTCTGTAATTTCATTCGTTACAGACCATTTTATGACACCTTCGAAATTTTGAGCAACACAAGCTGCTGTTAACAACAAGCAACAAAGAGTTAGCAAGGATTTCATAGCTTAAAATATTACTGGTTAGTGATTACTAAAGTTAGTCAGAATTGAATTTTCCCTATGGACTTTCTGCTTTTTATTTTAACTAATTTAATTTATATTCATTTCTCTTTTCTTCCACGATTTTATTATTAACCGCTCGCCTATGAAATGCTCATCAGATGTGCTTTCTAAGCTTCAGTATCAGCCTGTGCGAGTGCACTATACACCTAAAACCTTATGCTATGAAAGTCTATGATGAAAAACACCTGAAAAACATTGTTTTGTTGGGGGCTCCGAAAAGCGGCAAGACGCTCCTTGCCGAAGACATGATATTTGAAGCCGGTATCACTCATCGAAGAGGTACCATCGAAGGAAAAAATACGGTATCTGATTACCACGAAATAGAGCAGGAACGCGGCAACTCCGTGTTCGCTACCTGCCTCCACACCGAGTGGAAAGACTATAAAATCAACATCATTGATACGCCTGGTTTTGATGACTTTGCCGGAGAAATGATTTCATCGATCCGCGTGGCTGATACGTGTGTACTTGTCATCAATGCGCAACATGGTGTGGAAGTAGGGACCGAACTGATTTGGAATTATGTCGATCGTTTTCAGAAACCAATCATTTTTGCCATCAACCAGGTGGATCATCCAAAATCTGATTTTGATTCTGCGCTAGCTTCACTTAGAGACCGATTTGGAGCCCCTGTTACGCAGATGCAATACCCCGTTCAGCAAGGTGAGGGTTTTAACTGCATCATCGATTTACTCAAAATGGTGATGTATAAATTTCCTGCCGATGGCGGTAAACCTGAGAAACTACCAATCCCTGATTCTGAAAAAGAAAAGGCCAATAAGCTTCACAATGAATTGGTGGAAAAAGCGGCAGAGAATGATGAGAAGCTGATGGAAAAATATTTTGAGAAAGGAACACTCGATGAAGATGAAATGCGCGAAGGCTTAAAACAGGGTATGATCCATCATGATGTATTTCCTGTGTTTGTGATGTCTGCCAAAAAGAATATGGGCAGCGGCCGCATGATGGGCTTTATTGATAATGTGGCTCCATCTCCGCGTGAAGCAAAACCAGAAGTTACCACCGATGGAAAAGAAATCTCATACGATCCTGCCAAGCAAGCTGTGCTCTTTATTTTCAAAACTCATCTTGAACCTAATCTTGGCAAGCTTTCATACTTCAAGGTAATTTCCGGAGAAGTAACCACTGCTTCGGAGTTGATCAACAGTCAAACAGATAGTGTGGAGCGATTCCACCAACTCTTTATTATGGATGGTAAGAACCGGACACCCGTAGAAAAATTAGTGGCCGGTGACATTGGTGCCACATTAAAACTAAAAGACACGTACACCAATCAGACTTTACACGCTAAAGGTTTTGATGTTACCATTCAACCTATTGAATACCCGGAACCTCGCATCCGCACGGCTGTGATTGCCCTGAGTAAAAATGATGATGAAAAGATTGGTGAAGTATTGCATAAAATACATCAGGAAGATCCGACCATACTTGTCGAGTATTCCCGCGAGCTTAAACAACTCCTAATCTCTGGTCAGGGTGAAATGCACCTGGCTATCTGCAAATGGTTTTTGGAAACCGCTTACAAGTTGCATGTGAACTTTGAAAGCCCGCGGATTTCTTACCGGGAAACAATTCGCAAACCCATGGATGCCTCTTATCGGCATAAAAAACAATCCGGTGGTGCCGGGCAGTTCGGTGAAGTGCACATGCGAATTGAACCATATTATGAAGGAATGCCAGAGCCTTCTAAAGAGTTTAATGTGCGGGGCAAAGAAATTATTGATCTTGAGTGGGGAGGCAAACTGGTTTTTTATAATTGTATTGTTGGCGGTGTGATTGATGCGCGATTTATTCCTTCGATTCTAAAAGGTGTGATGGAAAAAATGGAAGAGGGGCCGATTACAGGAAGTTACGTGAGAGATGTACGCGTACTGATATATGATGGTAAAATGCATGCGGTTGATTCCAATGACATCTCATTTAAAATCGCGGGTATGATGGCTTTTAAAGAGGCATTCATGAAAGCCGAGCCACAGCTTCTTGAACCTGTTTATGATCTGGAAATATTGGTGCCGGAAGAAATTATGGGAGACGTAATGGGTGATTTACAAACGCGTAGGTCTATGATTATGGGAATTGATGCAAAAGGCAATTACCAGGTAATTAAAGCACGAACACCCCTGGCGGAGCTTGATAAGTATTCAACCACTTTAAGATCTTTATCGCAAGGTCGGGCCAATTTCTCACAACGTTTTGCTGAGTTTGCTCCTGTACCGTTTGAATTGCAACAAAAATTAGCCAAAGCGCAGCACGAACCCGCGGAGGTTTAGTTAAGTTATCCGTTATCCGTTAATAGTTAACCGTTAATCGGGAATGTGGGTCTTGGGTGTGAGTCAGCGTCACACACTAACCCTCACCCATGCTCACGATTAACTATTAACGGATAACTATTAACTTTACAGTTTAACCAAAGGGCAACGTGCGCGATTCCATCGTTATCATTCCAACCTATAACGAGCGGGAGAACATACAAGCTATTATTGAAGCTGTATTCTCTCAACCTCACAATTTCCATATCCTTATTGTTGATGATGGCTCACCTGATGGTACGGCCGACATAGTTAAATCGCTCCAACAAAATTTTAATGGTATAGAAAAACGTCTTCACCTGATGCAGCGTGAAGGGAAATTAGGGTTGGGCACGGCATACATTGCAGGTTTTCGATACGCGCTGAAAAATGAATATCAATACATCCTCGAAATGGATGCTGATTTTTCGCACGATCCAAAAGATTTAGCAAGTCTGCACCAGGCCTGTGTGAAAGAGGGTTATGATATGGCCATTGGCTCACGTTATGCAACCGGTGTCAATGTGGTGAACTGGCCTATGGGTCGTGTTCTGTTATCCTATTTTGCGAGTCGGTATGTACGCATCATCACAGGGATGCCCATCAAGGATACAACAGCGGGCTTCGTCTGCTATACCCATAAAACCCTGGCTACTATTCCACTCGATCAAATAAAATTCATCGGCTACGCATTTCAGATCGAAATGAAATTTTTAGCATGGAAATACGGCTTTAAATTAAAAGAGGTGCCTATCATTTTTACAGACCGCACGCGCGGACAGTCTAAAATGTCGGCCGGAATTTTTAAAGAAGCCTTCTTCGGAGTGCTGCAAATGACCATTCAAAGCTGGTTTAAGAAATATATACCGGCCAACTCATGAATGTTCAATATGTATTTGAACTCTTCGGTACTTTCTTCTTTGCCATTTCCGGGGCCATGGCCGTGCAAGACAAAGGACAAGACTGGTTTGGTGCAGGCTTTATGGGCTTCATTACAGCCATTGGGGGAGGAAGCTTAAGGGATATTCTTTTGGGCAGTTATCCACTGGTGTGGATTGGGGACATTCATTTTTTGTATGCCATACTTTTAGGCGTAGTTGCTGCTTTCTTTTTTCATAAATACTTACTCAGGCTTCCGCGGATGTTTGTGATTTTTGATACCCTGGGTATTTCATTCTTCACAATTCTGGGTGCTGAAAAAGCATTGAGTCTGGGTGTACGCCCGGAGATCGCTGCCATCATGGGTATGTTCACAGCTGTTATGGGCGGTGTGATCCGCGATACATTGATAAACGAAATGCCCGTATTATTCAGAAAAGAGATTTACGCAACGGCATGCCTTATTGGTGCAACTTGTTACTTATTACTCGACCACTTCACCACGCTTGATCGTGATGTTAATCTCTTATTAGGTGCCGGAGTTATTATTCTGATTCGGGTATTGGCTGTGAAGTTTAAACTCTCACTTCCTGCTTTTAAGTAATACGCGTAAGGGCATCTCTAAAAATTAAAAAAGTTACGTCATTGCCTGCCTGTCGGCAGGAAGTCTGCGGCAATCCTCTTTTTAGGCATGCTAAAAGGGGATCGCTTCGTACACTCGCGATGACGAAGTAGTTTTTAGAGATGCCCTTAAGCGTTATCGCTTCTTCAATTTATCAAGCCAACGGTTTGCTTCTTTTTGAAGATTTAATTTTCCATCAGCCATGTATTTGGATAGTTTCTCATTTATGGGCCCTTTCGAGGTAAGATGGTAATAGCCGCATTCATCACATTGATAAACTGCGATCGGTCCGGTACCCTTAGGGTATTCATAGGCTGTACGTGCTTCAATCAATGCATCTTCTGCTAAAGCCTCAGACAGATACATTTTCTTTTTGGTAGGGCATGTCTTCATTTCTTTTGCATCAGTAAAAAAACTCCTCCTGCCGCTGCACTTAACAAACCAACTAAAGCAAACAAAAATTTTGGTACGGCACATCCATAGGCAATTATCGGCCAGAGTTCTTCCATTGAACCACTTAGAATTTGAAAAAGTGCTGCATTTTCTAAGGCATCCAGTAGCGCAGCGGCAGGTTGATGAAAAGAAAGTACCGTAAAAAAACTTCTTACTCCACTTGAAAATGACTTCGCCAGTTGATTGCATGACAGGAACAGAAACGCGCTGTATGTAATCATAAACAGGTAATCAAAACCAATTAAAAAATAGACAGCCTGAATTGTCTCATTTTGTCTCCACAGGCTTACCATTTCACCGGCCCGTTCAGGTGTTGCTGCAAATTCAAAGGCGATAATCGAATAGGGTTTTAATTCATCGCTGAATGATTGCATAACCCCAATGACTACACCATTGGCAATTGCTAAGAGAATTAACCAGCGTTTCATGGTCGTTATTAGTTGTTAGTTGTTAGTTGTTAGTTGTTGGTTATTGGTTATTGGTTATTGGTTATACTTACTCTTTTATAATAAAAGCAATAGTATGAAAAGCAAAATAAGTGCTACAGCCACCCACTTCAGTACGGGACTTGTTTTAGGAAATTCATAATTGCAAATCGGGCAGACTTTACTGTCTGCATTAATCTCCATAGCGCATGACGGACATTCTTTCGTTTTCATTATCGATGAAAAACAATTGATTGAACAATCAATCCATTTCTGAGTTCCAGCATCTCTCCCACTTCTAAATCTTCCTCCCCTGCTACATGCCGTATGTATTCCATAAATACACGGTCTTCACAGGGTGTAAGTCTTACCGGTTCATATCGAAGTGAAGGCAGGCGTTCAAAGGCGTCTTGCCACCAGCTTCGCAGAGCCTCTTTACCCTTTATGAGTCCCTTTGTTTCCGGATGCCGTACTTTCAATTTAGGGCTGTAGTGTTGAG
>JAKEEN010000280.1 GCA_022616575.1 Flammeovirgaceae bacterium | reverse complement strand
GCACCCTACTCAAATGAAAAAGTTGTTCCACCGGCACCTTACTTTGATTATGTAGTGCTGCTTGGCTGTTTACTCTTCATCTCGGTGCAAGGTTACTTACAATTTCGATACAACTTTCTTGATCAGAATCTCGGTACGAGCACATTAATTACAGCCATCTTTTTCTTTTTAACTGCTTACCGATTCGATCATATCGGAGTTTTGACTTTAGCGATTACAGCTCTTGCTTCATTTTGGGGCATCAGCGTGTCGCCACAAGAGTGGTACAGCAGCGACTTCATTAGTGATTCTGATTTACATATAACAGGATTATTTTTTAGCGCTGCTTTGGTAGGTATTGCTTTGCTGCTTGACAAAAAGTCAATCAAGACTCACTACACTTTCACATACGTAAATTTCTGCAGTCTGATTTTTTTGGTCAGTGCGCTCACGGGTATGTTTATCAACGATCAATACCTCATCTACTTGATTCTCTTGTATGCTGGGTGTGCCTTTGCTGTTTATTTTGCTCACATCAAAAAATCTTTTCTCTTTCTTTTGTATGCCTTCGTTTTCGGTTACATCGGTACCACTTATATATTGGTTGATTTCATACTGGAAGACGAACTCTTGTTTTTTTATATGATTGCTTCTTGCGGGGGCTTTATTTACTTCGTCATTCGTTTTAAAAATTACTTTAAGAGAGAGTCATGAGAAGTGCGTACAACGAAACATGGCTCCATAACCTTCGCTTGCTGAAAGAAGTGAAACGCTGGAAAAAGAAAGGAATCATCCCCGATGAGCAATTCACAGAAATGGCTAAAGCATACCCTGTTCACTTCTATCATCCTAATTTTATTATTCGCATTCTTTTGATCATTGCCACCTTACTTGCACTGAGTGGTGTTACAGGTTTTTTCGCCTTGATCATGCCCCATGATACGGAGACAACTGTAGCCATGCTATGTATTCTTTATGGTTTTGTCTCTTGGATTATTCTGGAAAAGAAATTTATTAAAGAGAATCATTTTAAATCAGGTGTCAATGAAGCCATCCTTTATCATTCAATCGGGTTCATAGCCGGAGGAATAGCTTTACTGATGGATTTCGACTCGCAATTGATCCTTTGGGGTTGCCTTATTTTACTTGCCTTTGCAGCCTACCGTTATCTTGATTTGCTCTGCACACTGGCTGGGTTATTAGTTGCATCTTATTTACTGTTTCATAATTTCTATGAATTGGGCGGCATTATGCAACAACTGTTACCATTTGTTTTCATTGCTGCCTTTACTCCATTCTACTTCTTTATCAAAAAAATAAAATCGAGACCTATAACAGATCCCTGGATGTATTGCCTCCTTATTATCGAAGCATTTAGTCTGCTCATGATCTACCTTGCCGGGAATTATTTTGTGGTTCGTGAATTAAGTATTGAGTTGATGGGCCTGGCCCTTGAGCCCGGCCAGGAAATTCCGTTTGCTTTTGTATTCTACGGATTAACGGTTCTCATTCCTATCGGCTATTTATATGCCGGTATAAAAAATAAAGATCAGGTGTTGATGCGCGTGAGTTTAGTCGTTCTTGCTTTTTCTGTGTTTACGTTCAAATACTATTACAGCACAGGTCATCATGAAATTACATTTACAACTTCCGGAATTATTCTCATTACGATATCATTGCTTTTACTCCGCTATCTGAAAACACCCAGGAACGGGTATACCTGTGAAAATATTCTGGAAGAAAAATGGGCCAATGCCAATGCGGAAGCTTTTATCATTTCTCAGACCTTGGGAGGAAATAAGATTACAACGCCCGATATGCCGGGAGGTGGAGCATCCGGTGGAGCCGGTTCGAGTGACAGTTTTTAAAGCAGCATCTTTTCTGTTCAGGATTTACCATAAATCCTTACTTTTGCCGCACTTATAAACACCTATGGAAATAAAGCAAATTCCCCTGAACGACCTCCATGTAAAACTGGGAGGCAAAATGGTTCCTTTTGCCGGTTATAATATGCCGGTACGTTACTCTTCTGATATTGAAGAACACATGGCTGTACGCAAAGGTGTGGGCGTGTTTGATGTTTCGCACATGGGCGAGTTCAAAATTGAAGGTCCACAGGCGTTAGATTTGATCCAAAGAGTCACCAGCAATGATGCATCTAAGCTGGTTGATGGCCAGGCTCAATATTCTTGCCTGCCAAATGAGAATGGCGGCATCGTGGACGACCTCATTGTATATAAAATAAAGGATAACGACTACCTGGTCGTTGTTAACGCTTCTAATATCGAGAAAGACTGGAACTGGATTTCCAAATTCAACACCAAAGGAGCGGCAATGAAAAATATCTCAGACGATATTTGTCTTTTCGCGGTACAGGGCCCTAATGCATTGGCTACCTTACAGAAGCTCACCGGTACAGATTTAAAAAATATAAAGTACTATCACTTTGCCATCGGGGAATTTGCCGGAGTAAAAGATGTAGTGATGAGCAATACAGGGTATACCGGTGCAGGTGGATTTGAAATCTACGTAAACAAACAATACGCTGAAAAAATATGGAACGCCATATTCGAAGCGGGAAAAGAATTTAACATTAAGCCCATCGGTTTAGGCGCGCGAGATACCCTTCGTTTGGAAATGGGTTTTTGTCTTTATGGCAACGACATTGATGATACCACCTCACCGTTAGAAGCCGGACTTGGATGGATCACTAAATTCACAAAAGATTTTACGAATTCAGCGAACCTCAAAAATCAAAAAGAGAATGGTGTTAAGAAAAAACTGGTCGGATTTAAAATGATCGACAAAGGCATTCCTCGTCACGACTATCAAATTAAAGATGCATCGGGAGATGTAATTGGCAAAGTTACCTCCGGCACCATGTCACCGATGCTAAGCGTTGGACTTGGCCTCGGATATGTCAGCACAGAAAACGCAACGCCCGGTTCTGAAATTTTTATTGATGTGCGGGGTAAGGCATTGAGGGCTCAAGTAAATAAACTCCCGCTTGTCTGAACCATGATTTTTGTGATCCATTTGATCCCGATGATTTCACTACAAAACAAAATCATGATAGTCCACCAAATCAAATAAATCACAATAATCATAGCTTAGACAATGATTAAACCTGAATATAAATACTCTGAACTTACCGGTAAAATTATAGGGTGTGCGATGGAAGTTCATAATGTCCTCGGGAATGGATTTCAGGAGGTCATTTACCAAAGGGCTTTGGAATTTGAAATGGAGTTGCAAAGAATTGGCTTTGAGCGTGAATTCGAAATGGATGTTCTCTACAAACAAAAGCACATCGGAACGAGAAGGGTTGATTTTTTGATCGAAAATAAAATCTGTCTAGAGCTAAAAGCTGTAATCAATTTAGAATCTGTTCATTTGGCCCAGGCTATTAATTATTTGGAAGCATATAATTTGGAAGTTGGCCTCCTGATTAATTTTGGCTACACAAAATTAGAATTCCAACGGCTTCAAAATAAAAAGTATCGGCATCAGGAAAATCACAAAATCAATTAAATCAAAGTTCAGACAATTGAAAACAATTGATGTTTGCCTAAGTCCTGATCTCATGCACCTGTACACAGTGCATGACAAAACCGTTGTCGTGGTTGATATTCTTCGAGCAACTTCGTGTATGACTACGGCCTTCGCTCATGGCATCGAGAGTATTACCCCGTTTGCTAAATTAGATGATTGCCTTGCCATGCAGAAGAAAGGCTATTTCACAGCAGGCGAACGCGATGGCAAAAAAGTGGATGGTTTTGATTTAGGTAACTCTCCTTTCGAGTATATGAATCCGGCATTGAAAGGAAAGAAGATTGCTTTTACGACAACTAATGGAACTCAAGCGATCGCCAAATCGGAAGGAGCCAGGGAAATTCTCATTGGATCTTTTTTGAATTTATCTTCTGTTACTGATTCTCTGCTCACATCCGAAAACAACGTGCTTGTTGTTTGCGCAGGCTGGAAAGGGAAAGTAAACCTGGAAGATACTTTATTTGCAGGAGCTCTTGTTGAAAAATTAAAGGACCATATTGAACCTGATTGTGATGCTCCCTTAGCGGCCCAGCATTTGTACAATCAAGCGAAGAATAACATGGTAAAATTTCTAAGTGAGTCAAGTCACGTAAAACGGCTTGCCAGATTGAACATTCGCAAAGACATTGAATTTTGTTTGACTCCAGACCAATACAATGTAGTGCCTTCCCTTCAGGCGGGAGTTCTCTCAATTTAATTTCCTGTTTTCTTTGTGTCGGGTTGAGTCGCGATTCGATTTCTTTTCCAAATTTTTCTTAAATGCTTCTGTTAAATCAACACCGGTCTGATTGGCGAGACAAATCAACACCCATAAAACATCGGCCATTTCATCACCCAAGTCATTGTTCTTGTCAGACTCCTTTTCTGATTGCTCGCCATACCTTCGCGCAATGATCCTGGCCAGTTCACCCACTTCTTCGGTGAGTATCGCCATATTGGTGAGTTCATTGAAATACCTGACTCCGTGGGTTTTGATCCACTGATCGACTTGTTGTTGTGATTCCTGAATAGTCATAAGTCTTGAGTTTGTAGTCCTGAGTCATAAGTACTAAATACTCAAGACTCACGACTTGTTACTATTTTTCGAGTTCTTCAAAAGAAATATCCATCACTGCAAACTGCTGCCAGCCTACAAAATCAAAGTGCCACCATTCTGAGGAGTTCACTTTAAAGCCGTGTTTTTGCATCACCGAAATTAGTAAGTCCCGATTCTTTTTTATGAGAGGGTCTTTAACCCGAGTTGAGGGCCAAGCTTCTTTCCGAAACGAATCATATTCAGTAGGCATTTTCAATTCTTCTTTAGTTTTTAAATCGACTAAGGTCATATCAATGGCGCAACCTCGATTATGGCGCGAACCCCGATAGGGTGAAGCTACATACGTTGTATCACGGTATACTTCATAAAACTTTACAGTAGCAGCGTACGGCCGATAGGCATCAAATATTTTTATTCCCGTGCCATGCTTTTTAAATTCTTCCTGCGCATCACGTAAAGCTTCAGCCACCGGTTTGCGAGCATACGCTCTTGAAAGATTATAAATTTTCTCCTTAGTGAAATTATCAGTTGTTGCATATCGTATGTCGAGCATAATACCCGGAATTTGTTTTTCAAGATTTACCAATTCATTCTGGGGTTTGGCCTTAAGGCTGGCAATATATCCTTCATACTTTTCCGGTGTCAGTCCGTACCTAAATTGAGCTTGTGAATTGACTGGAAGAAAAAACGCGATTACAATAACACTTTTAAGATTCATTTATACCTTTAGTTTTTACACGTTGAATTTATGAAAATCTTCAAAGGAATTTTAATCGCCATAGGCATACTCATACTCATTTTATTGGTTGGCGGCTATGGATATTTATGGACAACAGTACCCGATTACGCTGGTGAATTTAAGCTGGAGGGCTTAAAATCAGAGGTAGAAGTGCTTTACGATGACTATGGCATCCCACATATCTACGCCCAAAACGAAGAAGACGCCTATTATGCATTAGGATACGTACATGCACAAGATCGACTTTTTCAAATGGAAATGTTGCGAAGGGCAGCCGGAGGCCGACTATCAGAAATTCTGGGTGAGGATTTGTTGAAAGTTGATAAAATGTTCAGAACATTGGGCATCAATGAATTCGCCAAAGAACACGCGCAGCAGTATCTTAGTAGCGATACTTCCTCATTTCAAAAGGCAGCCTTAGCTTACCAAAAAGGAATTAATCAATACATCAAAGCTGGAAAAACTCCTATCGAGTTTACCATCATCGGAATTCCAAAACAAGAATTTAAACCGAAAGATATTTACCTGGCAGTTGGTTTTATGTCGTTTGGATTTGCTGAAGGCTTACGCGCTGACCCCGTGCTTCAAAAAATAAAAACAGAATATGGTGAAGAATACCTGGTGGATTTTGCCTTAGCAACACCGTCAGATGCTGTTAGAATAAAAAATCACAAGGGGCCAACAAAAAATTCGCAGAGTGATCCTCTCATTGCCTCTCTCAATGAAGCGTTGGATAAAATTCCCGTGCCACTATGGAGCGGCAGTAATGGTTGGGTAGTTTCTGCCGAAAAATCAACAACCGGCTATCCAATCTTAGCGAACGATACTCACATTGGTTTCGGTCAACCCACTGTTTGGTATGAAGCGCATCTTGAATATCCGGGTTTTAGTTTTTACGGCCACCATATTGCGGGCATTCCCTTTGGTTTATTGGGGAATAATCGTTTTGCTGGCTGGGGGTTGACCATGTTTGAAAATGATGATTCTGATTTTTTTGTTGAAACCGTCAATCCTGATAACATCAATCAGGTAAAGTTCAAGGATCAATGGAAAGACCTCAAAACAAGAAAGGAGATCATCAAAGTAAAAAACAAGCCAGATGTTGAATTAGAAGTTCGGTCGTCAAGACATGGTTCACTTATAAACGGCATTCTTGATCACGCACCCGTTGATCAGGCTATCTCACTTTCGTGGATGCTTACACAAGTGACGAATCAGGCACTGCAAGCCGCTTATCTTCTTAATCATTCAAAGACCTTTCATGAGGCACAGCGTGCTGCTTCCATGTTTTCGGCACCGGGACTTAATCTTATGTATGGAGACATAGATGGAAACATTGCCTGGTGGGCGTGTGCCAAGTTACCGATTCGTCCAGAGCACGTTCGCACTAAACTGTTTTTAGATGGTGCCAGTGGAAATGATGAGTATCTCGGGTTTTATGATTTCTCTAAAAACCCTCAGGCTATTAATCCACCATGGAACTTCGTTTACTCTGCAAACAATCAGCCGGATTCTGTAAATGGTATTCTCTATCCCGGTTATTACTATCCAAAGGCCCGTGCGGGCAGAATTAATGAATATTTAAACCAGGACAAAAAATGGTCGCCTGAAGCCATGAAAGAAATTAACCTCGATGTTGTATCAAATCCGGCAGCCGAAGCTGCCAAAGAAATGGCTTCCGTGCTTTCATCATTGACGCACGATGAATTTTCATCCATGATTTCATTATTACAAAATTGGAATGGCGATCACAAGAAAACAGATACGGCACCTTCCGTTTACTACAACATGCTTTCGCAGATTTACTATTCAAGTATGAAAGATGAATTGGGCGCTGAAGCTTTGCATTCGATTTTGGCTACATCGGTTCCAAAAAATTCAGTGAATGCATTCATTAAGAATGATCAGTCTCCCTGGTGGGATGATATCAACACAAAAAATGTAAAAGAAACCCGAGCCATTATTTTTGAAAAAGCTGCCAATAGAACGCTCGAACTTTTAAAAGAAACGTGCGGAGAAAATCCGGAAGACTGGGTTTGGGGCAAAATTCATATGCTCAAGCACAGTCACCCGCTTGGCGCAGTAAATTTACTTGACAAGTTCTTTAGTGTGGGTCCGTTTTCGGTTGATGGTGGAAATGAAGTTCTCAATAATTTGCATTTTAAATTAGACACGACAGGATACTTTAAGGTGGATGGTGGCCCCGCACTTCGCAAGGTCACTGACTTTGCCTCTATTGAAAATGGGGAAACCGTGTCACCTTCAGGGCAATCAGGTAATGTGATGAGCCCATACTATTCTGACCAGGCTGAAATGTACGCTACCGGAAAATCCAGAAAGATGTTGAT
>JAKEEN010000045.1 GCA_022616575.1 Flammeovirgaceae bacterium | reverse complement strand
TTCCAGAGGACTGATTTCCTCGCCGTCGACGGTCCTCTCAAGGCCTTAATTGCTTGTCGGCCTCTTGTGGCATATCACTTGCAACCCGATTCGCGTCATGCACACAGTTAATCGATTTAAAATTGATTGTGAATTGATTAATCAGTTTCTCCACAGTATGGAAATGGACCTGAATCAAAAGAATTATGACGCGGAACGTTTTAAAGAATACATTTTAGGCAGTGCCGAGGTTGTTGGCTTGATGTGTCTCCGTGTTTTTTGCAAAGGCAATACTTCTTTGTACGATTGTTTGAAGCCTTATGCTATGAGCCTCGGTGCCGCATTTCAAAAAATTAATTTCCTCCGCGACATGAACGCAGATTATACCGACATGGGCAGGATTTATTTCCCCAATCTTGAAATCAACCGCTTTGATGAATCTTGTAAAAAGAAAATTGAAGAGAGCATAGCCCATGATTTTCGCGAAGGCTACAAGGGTATTAAACAACTCCCAAGAAGTTCGCGCTTTGGTGTGTATGTTGCCTATGTATATTATCTTGCTTTGTTCAGGAAAATAAAGAATACGCCTTCTGAGTTAGTTTTGAAAAGAAGAATCAGAATCAGGAACCGGCATAAAGCACGGTTACTTGCTTACTCGTTTGTTAAACATCAACTGAATATGCTCTGATGGATAAAGTAATTTTAGTTGATGAACAGGATAATGCCGTTGGCATTATGGAGAAGCTGGAGGCTCACCGGAAAGGAATACTTCATCGGGCGTTTTCGGTATTGCTTTTTAATTCAAGGGGAGAACTGCTGCTTCAGCAACGTGCTGATTCAAAATATCATAGCGGAGGTTTGTGGACAAACACATGCTGCAGTCACCCAATTCCCGATGAACCCGTTTCACTAACCGTGAGAAAAAAATTAAATCAGGAAATGGGAATCGATCTGCAGCCGGAATTTTCTTACTCATTCATTTACAAGTCGGTGCTCAATAATGGAATGATCGAACATGAATTAGATCATGTGTACACGGGAAAATTTGATGGCGAGCCAAAAATCAATCATGAAGAAGTAAAGGATTGGCGTTTTGTTAAT
Source organism: Flammeovirgaceae bacterium (assembly GCA_022616575.1). Classification (GTDB taxonomy): domain Bacteria; phylum Bacteroidota; class Bacteroidia; order Cytophagales; family Cyclobacteriaceae; genus JAKEEN01. Next base: position 3,615 of record JAKEEN010000045.1, on the reverse strand, counting down.
TTGGATGATCTAAAAAAAGAAATTAATAAGGAACCGGAAAAATTTACATCCTGGTTTAAAATCATGATGAACAATCAAGCCTTGCGGATTAATCGTATTTTTGAAATATAGATCGATTTAAACATGAGCGCTCTTTTAATCATTATTTGCTCAATAGTTACGATTGCTGCATTCTTATTTATGGAAGGAGTTGCCTGGTTTTCCCATAAATACATTATGCATGGAATTTTATGGTCATGGCACAAATCGCATCACACTGTGCATAACCATGCCTTTGAAAGAAATGATCTCTTTGCTGTTGTATTCAGTGTGCCTTCCATCTTGTTAATTTATTATTCCACTGTTTACACATATAACCCATTCATCACTTCCATCGGGATCGGCATTTTTTGTTATGGCGCTTTTTATGTTGCCTTTCATGATATTGTCGTTCATCAGCGCATTAAGTGGAGACCATATAAAAGAAGCAGTTATCTGAATCGCATGATCAATGCCCATTACATTCATCACAGTAAGCATACAAAAGAAAATTGCGAAGCTTTTGGTTTCTTATATGCCCCACCAAAATATGAAAATAAAAAACTGGCGTTGAAACAGGAGCGTCAACAAACCCAATAAGACTTGTGCCCTACCTCTATCTCCTTCTTGACATAAGCTGTATTTTATTTCCCTTGTTTTTTAGTTTTTATAAACAAGCACCTTTTTATAAACAATGGAAGTACCTTTGGGTCTCAACACTTATCCCCGGAGTAATTTTTATTGCTTGGGATGAGTGGTTCACCCAATCAGGGATCTGGGGATTCAACGATTACTACCTCACCGGCCTCTATATCGCTAGTTTACCGATTGAAGAAATTCTATTTTTCATTTGCATACCCTATTCGTGCGTATTTACATACGATGCTTTGAATTATCTGATCAAAAAAAACTGGCTTCAGTCAAACCAGAAATTCATTTCAGTATTTCTCATCTTCTTTCTTACTACGCTGGGGCTTTTGAATCTTGACAAATGGTACTCTGCGGCCACGTTCATTAGTACATCCATTCTACTGGTGTTTATCACCTTTATTTGGAAACCCACCTTTATGGGGCGGTTCTATATTTCTTACCTGTTCATACTACTTCCATTTTTTATTGTGAATGGAATATTAACAGGATCGTGGATTGAAAATGAGGTGGTGTGGTATAATAATCAGGAAACACTGGGTATACGAATAGGAACTATTCCGGTAGAAGATATTTTCTATGGAATGCTATTGATCCTACTAAATATTTGTCTGTTAGAGCGGATGCGGGGCCGGAGAAATTCCGACTATGCTACCTGAACCTGAACTTCCTTAGACTTTTTTTTCGACTTATCCTTCTTGGATTTTTTGGCTTTGTTCTTACCCTTCAAAGCCTTCTCTACTTTTGATAATGAGCTCTTAACCTTTTTTTCCTTTTTCGACTTCTTCTTCAAGGCTTTGGCATAAGCAGAAGCCAGTTTTTTTGAGCTTTTCTTAATGACTTTCTTAACTTTTTTAGATGGTGCCGGTAATTCAAGTGAGGTGATGGCCTTGTTCATTGAATCTTCCAACTGACTCTTAATCTCTTTCTTAGAAACTTTCTCTGTATTGTTATTCTCCATGCTAAACATTTTAGGGCAACTAAAGTAGCCAATGTTATCAGAAAAGCCTCGCGGTAACAAAAACTTAATATTAGAAAAGTAAAACGCTCATTTTGAGTGCTTTACCTTAACCCATTTACTCTTCAAATAAACTATTCGTACCGAAGTGAATTCACGGGCTTAGCTGATGCAGCTTTCAACGACTGGTAACCCACGGTAAGCCAGGCTAACAAAAGGGCCCCTAAACCTGCTGCCACAAAAGCCAATACTGAAATTGAAACGTGATAGGCAAATTGGTTCAACCAATAATTAACAAGGTAGTATGCCGGAGCAATTGCAATTAAAAACGAAATCACTACGAGTTTTGTAAATTCCCTCGACAATAATGAAGCCACACTGATATGGGAGGCACCCATCACTTTGCGAATACCAATTTCTTTGGTTCTCTGCTCTGCAGTAAAGGAAGCAAGACCAAACAAACCCATGCAGGCAATGGCTATGGCCAGAATAGTGAATACGGTAAATAACTTACTTAAGCGTTGCTCAGATCTGAACAAGGCATCATAATTTTCGTCTAAGAATGCATATTCAAAAGGCTCAGAGGGGGCCAACTTTTTCCATAAGCCTTCAACACTCGCTACCGCATCTTTAGCCGAACCATCGTAGCGAATCAGCAGATTATTATCGCGCTGACGGCTAAGCTGAATGACCAATGGCCTCACTTTCTCTTTCAGAGATTCGAAATTAAAGTCTTTGGCAACACCAATAATTTTCAAAGTTGTTGGGGCAGGCCCATTGAAAGACAGAATTTCTTCGTTAAGCGGACTTTTTAAACCCATTTCTTTAACAGCTGCCTCATTTATAATAATCGCTGTAGAGTCAGTGGCAAAATCGCGCGAGAAATACCGACCTTCCTTCAATTCAAATTTCATTACATCCTGGTGTTCATAATCAGCATAGTACGTGCCCATGATGTGATCGGCATTGTTTCCGACTGAACGGAATACAGTTGTATTATTTACACCCGGAAAAACATTGTTCGTAAAGCTTGCAGTTTTTGTAGTGGATTGTTCTTTTACCGCAGTCCTAAATCCGTCCGAGTGAGTGCTCAGTCTACTGGTATTTCTAATAATCAGCACATTCTTTTTATCGATTCCAAGATTTCTGTTTTGCAAATAATTGATTTGCTGAAATCCGAGTATTGTACAGATAATGAGTACTATCGATAATGAAAATTGCAATACAACTAACGTGCTCCGTAAGCCTCCGCTCTTCATACCTGCTCTTAACTTACCCTTTAATACTTCAACAGCTTTGAAGGAAGTAAGGTAAATGGCAGGATAACTGCCTGACATTAAACCGACAAATAAAGTGAGCAGGATAACTGCGCTTATTATAGAAGGTTGGAATAAAGCGGTAAAGTATAATTCCTTGCCGGAAATTTCATTGAATGCCGGCAACAAGAAATAAACCAAACCTACTGATACAAGTGCTGCGGTGATTGCATAAACACATGACTCAATCAAGAATTGTGCAACCATGGTACTTCTAAACGAGCCCAAGGTTTTTCTCAAGCCAACTTCTTTTGCGCGATTGGCCGAGCGTGCCGTTGACAGGTTCATAAAATTGATGCTGGCGATCAACAGAATAAAAATACCCACTGCCAAAAAAATGTACACATTGGCAATATCGCTCTTCGGCAGAATATCATGTTGTAAATGAGAAGTATAGAGGTGCGTCTCCGTCATCGGATAAATATAGTGGCTGTATATACCGCCCTGTTCCCTGAATTTATCAAATGAAAAACCAAGGCCACTTTCAAGTGTAGGCCCAACGTATTTTTCAACTAGGTCCTCCAGCTTGGAATTAACTTCTTCAACCGAAGTAAGCCGATTCTTTTTCACATAGGTATGGTACGAATTGCTCGTCCAGCCACCCTCATTCAAATCAGGCCATGAAGACCATGAGAGCAGGGCATCAAATTGCAAGTGTGAATTGGTTGGTGGATT
>JAKEEN010000044.1 GCA_022616575.1 Flammeovirgaceae bacterium | reverse complement strand
GTATTTTCGATTTTCGTAAAAGGAAAGTGTTTTGAATTACCGGTAATTAAGAAATCTGCTTCAACAGCAATCGCCAGGTCAATAAACTTGTTATCATCAGGATCTGGCAGGAGATTGAATGCAATTTTGGGTTGGGCTTCAATCGATAACAGCCTAACAGCTTTAAATACTTTTTCTGCTTTACTTAAAAAGCCAGGAGTCTTTTCAAATTTTTTGTAATAAATAACCCTGCGAAATTCATCAAGGATAGATGGAGAAACGAATAATCTTGCCCTTTCATCAAAAACCAAATTTAAAATGTAATGAGGAAAACCACTTCCAAGAATACCTGAAATCAGCACATTGCTGTCAATAACGAGTTTATGCACGCTTTCGGACAGACTTTATTATTTTATTAATCTCACTATTTTTCATTTTAGATAGGCCTGTCTTCTTTGCAATAGCGACTGCTTTTTTAAGCGATTCCTTTGCTTCCATCAGGATAAATCTTTTTTCAAGTTCATCAAAACTCAACTCTTCCTCAAGAATGTTGTACTTCTTTCTCTGCTCTTTGTTTATCGTAACTAGAATTTTACCCATACTTTAAATTTACAAAAAATATCTATGCAGGTTTCGATTTATCAGTAAAATGACCAATCGATTTTTCTTTTGAAAATTTCTCCGCATTAAACTCCTTCGATTTGTTTTTTGGAATGGAAAGACTTTGCCAATTGCTACCAACAATCATTTTAGCCAAAAATAAAATCTGGCCTACATGATGTGGATAGTGAGCTAATTGTCTGTTAATGGCTTCCAATACTGTGTGGCCCTGATTACGTATGTAGATAATTTTAGCCAGATCATCACCTTTTATCGAATCGAGAGCTTTGAATACACAATCCCAACCTTCATTCCATTTCTGCATTAGTTCCCCTCGATCCTTCACGTCATTTTCAAACTCAGCATCGCGTTGTCGCCACTCCTTCTCACCATCTGTGGTCATAAAATCAGTCCAGCGCGACATCATATTTCCCCATAGGTGTTTTACAATGGTACCAATGCTATTGCTTTCTTCGTTGTATTGCCAGAAGAGTTTTTCATCGGGTACTTGCGCCATCGCTTTTTCGCCCAAGGCTTTATAATTCATAAATTCTTTCCGTGCACTTTGAAGAAAATTTTCAGGGATGTTCATATTAGTCTTTTAAAATATTTCCAATTGATTCAAAGCTCCTTCGTGCCTAAGCAACCATTCTTTTCTTTCAAGTCCCCCGCCATATCCGACAAGGCTCCCATCTTTTCCGATTACGCGATGACAGGGCACAATAATAGCGATTGGATTTTGTCCGTTGGCTAACCCTACAGCGCGTATTGACTTTATATCTCCGACTCTAACGGAGATATCTGAGTAGTGGGTTGTTTTACCAAACGGAATTTCGAGAAGTTGGTTCCAGACTTTTTGCTGAAATGCGGATCCATTCAGTTTGATTTTCACATCGAAGAATTTTCTGCCTTTATAAAAATATTCCTCCAGCTCTTCCGTGCATTGATGAATTACCGGAGTTGGTTTTTCAGGCTGTTTATTGTCCTTTAAAAACCAAACTGCCGTTATGGCATCTCCTTCCGAATGAATCTCTAACTCTCCAACAGGCGATGAGTAATATGCCAGACCGTTCACTTTAATTTGAATATTATTCTTTTCAGACAACGAACTTGCTCTCAGACGAATCGCGGATCGACCTCCATAACTGTACCACAATTTTTACAGGTGCGAAGTTCCACAGATCCATAAAAATCGCGAAAGCGGGGAATAAAATCTTTTTCGATATTGTCCAGATGAAACTTGTATTCGTGCAGTTTGTGGTTACAGTTTTCACAAAACCACATGAGGCCGTCATCTTCTGTTGCTGTACGTTTACATTCAATTACCAAGCCGATTGTGTTTGCAGGGCGAATAGGGGAGTGAGGAATCCGGGCCGGTAGTAAAAACATATCACCTTCTTTCAATTCAAGTGGCACGGCCTTTCCATCTTCCTGAATTTTCACAGTAATATCTCCTTCTAATTGATAGTATAATTCTTCAGTCTCGTTATAATGGTAATCCTTCCGGGCATTCGGGCCGGCTACAATCATCACGATGTAATCGCCTGCATCGGCATAGAGATTTTTATTCCCTACCGGAGGTTTTAAAAGATCACGGTTTTCATTGATCCATTTTTTGAGATTGAAGGGTCTGCGAATAGCCATAATTTGATTTTGTAATTCGGTAATGTGCTAATTTAACAACAATTTAGCGGAGTCAAATCAATAGCTATGAACTTAGATTTAACCGGAAAAAATGCCGTTGTGTGTGGTAGCACGCAGGGTATTGGGAAAGCCGCAGCGATGGAACTGGCTGCCTTGGGTGCCAGTGTTACCCTGATAGCCAGAAATGAACAAGCGCTCAGGCACGTATGGACCGAACTGCACCACTCGCCCCACCAGTTGCATCACTTTATGGCGGTTGATTTCAATCACCCACAAGAATTGAAGAAAAAGATTGACGAATTTGTTGCAAAACATTCGGTTCATATTTTGGTGAACAATACGGGCGGTCCGCCAGCAGGCCAGGCAATTGACTCCAAACCCGAAGAATTCATTCACGCTTTTTCAAATCATTTGATTTGCAATCAACTACTCGTGCAAGCTGTTGTTCCTTCAATGAAAAGTGAAAAGTATGGAAGAATCATCAACATTATTTCTACATCGGTAAAAATTCCGTTGCGTGGCCTTGGGGTCTCGAATACTATCAGGGGTGCAGTGGCCAATTGGTCAAAAACACTTTCGGTTGAACTTGCACCGTTTGGAATTACAGTGAACAATGTGTTGCCGGGAGCAACGATGACCGGGCGATTGGAGGGACTTATAAGAACCAAAGCAGATAATTTGGAAAAAAGTTTTGATGAAGTAAGAAATGAAATGATCCAAGAGATACCCGCATTACGATTTGCAGAGCCACATGAAGTAGCAGCCGCAGTGGCATTTCTTTCTTCACCGGCAGCATCATATATTAATGGAATAAATTTACCCGTGGATGGAGGAAGGACAGGGAGTTTGTAGGCTTGGCAGGGCAACGATAATTTCAATTCTCTGTTTTTTTTCTGCCAGTTATACCCTCGCACAAAACGAGGGTTCAGATACGCTACAAATTGCTGACTGGGTGACTAAGAGTTGCCTGACTTCTAATTTCGCCTTTCGTGATAGTTTTTTAATTCTCGCCATCAACAAGTCTGAGCAAATTCATCGGATTGATTACCAGGTTCGACTATACCAGTTGCTTTCTTTTTTTAAGCAACAACGAAATGAATTCAGAGAGGCAGTAAAGTTCGGCAGAGAAGCTGTAAATCTGGCATTGACGCAACCTGAATTAAAAAAACAGGTTATTGTGCGGGATGCCATTACCAACCTGACTCTTTGTTATTCCTATTTCGAAAACTTCGATAGTACTTATTATTGGACAAATTTTGGAAAACGCCTGGCTAAAAGGTATCACGATAATTTTAACTATAGCCTCTTGCTTTCTCTTCAGGCTTTGACGGATACTCGGTTAAAGCGCGAAGGTGTTGATGCTCTTTATGATTCAGCTATTTTTTTTGCAAAACATACACCGAGTTTACACGATGATGTGATGGCCGCCTTTAATAAAGTCTCGTACATGCAAGAGCAAAGTGCTAACGCGTGGGGTGCTTCATTAGAATTACTAACATCGTTTGAAGGTGATATTGATAACCCTGATTTTAAGGTCACTCCGCGTAAACCTTATGAACGGAATTCATTTACCTATCGTGATCCCAAATCAACTCTGTATGCCTTATTAGGTATTACGTATATTCAGTTATTAGATGTTGATAATGCCTGTTACTATCACCAAAAGATTTATAACACCTACAAAAAACAGAATAATCTCTTTTTGCCCTATGTCATGTGCGATCTGGCCGAGTACGAATCTTTCCGGGCTAATGATAAAAGAGCTATACAATTATTTGACAGTGCCCGGGTGCTGATTAAACAAACAACGGGTAAAGATTCTTTTGACTACGCCTCGTTTTATTACATGCGCGGATGGATTGCAGAACAAAACCAAAAGTACCAGGAGGCCATTCGAAGCTATAAAAGAGCTTCGCAAGTAGCTGAAGTGTATCTCCCCAAAGTCAGCATTATTAGTCTTTACCGTGTTTATAGTATTACCAAAGATTTAAGAAGAGCGGATTCTTTGAACCATGAAATACAAAAATCACTTTCGCCAAAAGATGTTTTTTTAAGCGTATTATTCCGTAAAGAATTAGCTGATCACTATTCAAGGATTGGAAATACTGAGGAAGCATTGAACCATTATTTACGATACTATTCCCTTAAAGACTCGCTCACTTCTGTTTCCCGATATCATGTTGTAAAGCAAGTAGAAACAAAATTTAAGACAAAAGAAAAGGAAAGAGAATTAACCTTTACCAAAAAAGAAAAAGAACTTCAATCCCTGGAGCTTCAGCAAGAAAGGGCCCAAACACTTTATCTCACAGGCGGTTTGGTAATTTTGACGATACTCTCCGTTGCTTTATATAAAAATTTCAACACTAAAAGGAAGCAAGCGTTGACATTAGCCGATCGAAATAACAGGATTGAATTATTGATCAGGGAACTTCATCACCGCGTAAAAAACAATATGCAGACCATCAGCAGTCTCTTGAGTCTGCAGTCCATTCGGATAACCGATGAAAATGCCAAAGCTGCCTTGCTGGAAGGACAAACCCGTGTTGATGCGATGTCACTGATTCATCAGAAACTTTATTTGGATGATGATTTGCGGAGTGTAGATATGGAACAGTATCTCAAAGCGTTAGTCAACACGCTGGCGCAATCTTATGGGTACGATCCGGCAGTAGTAAAAAGTGAAATCTCGTTAGCCGAAAAAAACCTGGATGTGGATGTGGCTATTCCGCTGGGCCTTATTATCAATGAGCTTATCATCAATGCATTCAAGTATGCTTTTGAAACGGTAGAAGAGCCTGAACTTCAGGTTATCTTAAAAAGGACAGATGAAAAGAAACTGGCGCTTGTCATCCGCGATAATGGCAAGGGCCTGCCTGACAAGTTGCTGGGTAAAACAAAAAATGGTTCATTTGGCTTAAAGTTGGTGCATACATTATCAAGACAACTTAATGCTTCCTTATCAACATATAATGATGGTGGGGCTGTGTTTGAGTTTGTCGTTAATAGTTAGATGAGAAAAATACTGATTGTTGAAGATGAATTTATAGTGGCTGAAAATATTGAGGCTATCCTTGAAAAAGAGGGGTATGAAGTATGCGGAATTGCCGGCAGCGCAGAGGACGCGTTAAAGCTGGTTCAAAAGGAAAAACCAGGGCTTGTCATTTGTGATATTTTCATTCGGGGTAATGTTAATGGAATAGAGTTGGCAAAAGAATTTTCCAAGCAACTACCAATCCCGTTTATCTACCTCACGGCATTTGCCGATCAGCAGACGTTACAAAAAGCTTCTCAAACTAATCCACTGGCTTACCTGGTAAAACCATTCACAGAAAAACAACTACTGGCTGCAGTTAGCATGGCGATAATAACCCACTATGGAAATGAAGCCGACAGAAAGATTGTAGTAACTCCGACCAATCGGGAAATTGAAATTTTAAACTTACTTGCAAAGGGATATAGCTCGAAACAGATGGCGAGTCAACTCTCGGTGAGTGAACATACCATTCAAACACATCGAAGAAACCTGATGAAGAACTATAGTGCGTATTCTTCGAGCGAACTGATTGCGTTGGCTGCCAGGCATAGGTGGATATCACTTTAGTATTTTATTAGCCTATTATCAGATACAATACTTAACAATATGGGTTCTGCACGAAGTAAGAAGTGGGTCTGTTTAAATGTTTTTAGTATTTTTGACCAATGGTGGCGGAGTTAAAAAATGCACTAAAGAAGGCGGAAAAACTTTCCAAGGAAAAGCAAAAAGCTATTGCTGAGATGATCCTTGATGAGGTAAAGTGGGTATTGTCATTCCAAAATTCACAATCACAACTTTCCGGTTTAGCTGAGGAAGCAATTCACGAATATAAGTTAAAAAAAACAAAGCCATTAAAGCTGAATTAATTTGCGATCAGTAACTACAGAGAAATTCAGAAAATCGTATCTCTCCCTTCCGGCAAGCGTTAGAAAAAGAGCCAAAAATGCTTATCAGCTTTACTTCATTAAGTTTTAAACAAATTCATGATTCTAAACCTATTTATTCTGTAAGGATTGGAAATTCGTATCGATCAATTGGCATCAAGGATAAAAACACCATGATCTGGTTTTGGATTGGTTCTCATGAAGACTATAATAACCTTATAAAGAAGTTATAGATTATGCAAAAGATTTTAAACTACATCAATGGCGAACTGGTTGCACCGCTTTCAGGTCAATACATCGACAATATAAATCCAGCCGAAGGAAAGGTGTACAGCTTAATCGCTGATTCTGATTCTCTTGATGTTGCCAATGCTGTAGCAGCAGCTACGCAGGCATTTCCCGAGTGGTCAACAATAAAAGTTGAAAAGCGCTCGGAGATATTGCATAGAATTTCAGAACTCATCAATCGTGATTTAGATAAACTTGCATTAGCGGAGAGCATCGATCAGGGGAAACCTGTAAAACTTGCCAGGGTAGTTGATATTCCGCGCGCAGCTGCGAATATGAGTTTCTTTGCTTCAGCAGCTATTCACTTTGCAAGCGAAGCACACATCACAGATGTTGAAGCAGTCAACTATACTATTCGAAACCCAATTGGCGTTGCCGGATGTATTTCCCCATGGAATCTGCCGCTTTATTTATTCACGTGGAAGATTGCGCCCGCATTGGCAGCAGGTTGTACAGTTGTGGCAAAGCCCTCTGAGCTTACACCTATGACAGCCTTTTTATTTTCTCAGCTTTGTATGGAGGCAGGATTACCGAAGGGAGTTTTAAATATTGTGCATGGGCTGGGGCCAAAGGCAGGACAAGCCATCATTGAACATCCGGATATTGCGGCTATTTCATTTACCGGTGGAACCGTTACCGGGAAAAAAATTGCAGCCACTGCCGCCCCCATGTTTAAAAAACTTTCTTTAGAGCTGGGCGGAAAAAACCCGAATATCATTTTTGCGGATTGCGATTTTGAACAGGCAGTTAACACATCGATTCATTCTTCATTTTCTAATCAGGGAGAAATATGTTTATGCGGCTCAAGAATATTGGTTGAACGAAGTTTGTACGAAAAGTTTACTGATGAATTTGTGAAGCGGGCCAACGCATTAATAGTTGGTGATCCTTTAGAAGAGAACACAAAAGTCGGGGCAATGAATTCTGAAGCCCACATGAATAAAGTGCTGAGCTATATAGAACTTGCTAAATCTGAAGGCGGGAAAATTCTTGCAGGTGGTAATCGCATAAAAATGGAAGGCCGATGCAAGGATGGATATTTTATTGAACCTACTGTAATTACGGGCCTTAATTCAACATGCAGAACCAACCAGGAAGAAATTTTTGGCCCCGTGGTAACAATTATGCCTTTTGATAAAGAGGAAGAAGCCATCGCTTTAGCCAATAGTACAGCCTACGGATTATCAGCAACACTGTGGACAGAAAATTTAAAACGTGCTCATCGTGTTTCCGCACAGCTGAAAAGTGGAATCATTTGGGTGAACTGCTGGCTCTTCCGGGATTTACGGACTCCGTTTGGGGGAATGAAGCAATCCGGTGTTGGCAGAGAAGGAGGCTGGGAAGCACTGCGATTTTTTACCGAGGCGAAGAATGTGTGTGTGAAGTTGTAAATTTACTTACTAGACTTCACCTCACAAACGCATCTAAATCCGAGCCATGCATCGGGCTTTGAGTATAATTGTCTCGTTGAAATCTTACTTCCTTCTAAGTCATGTGCCCAGCTTCCTCCTTTGGCAATACCTTTTACTGCCACCATTTCAGCTACGTTTCCAATCATGTTATAAACGCCAATTTTGTTTGGGAGAGAAGAAAAAATATCTAAAGGTTGGTAATAAAAGGAACCATTCGGAAAGTCTTTAACAGTATTGAAGATTGGTTCATTTCCTTTTTTTAAGTAATCACGAAACATTTTTTTGAATTCTTTATAAGTCAAGGTTGTTGAGTCTTGGTTAGTGAATTCCTTATAGTAAAGTTTTGGGTCTTTACTTAATTGAGGTTTGCGATAGATTAATTCATAGCCATAAGGAAATTTATCTTGGTTAAGGCTTCCTTTCGCAGCTACGCACCATTCTTTTTCTGTGGGTAATCTGAAGATATATTCGAATTCCATAGAATCAGGAAATTGGTTATTTACAGCCTTGCTTCTCCATTCACAATAATCATTAGCTTGTTCAAAAGTAATTCCTACTACAGGAAATTGTCTGTAGCCTGGATAGCTTAGATAGTGTTTCTTCATTATTCCAGTTGTATCCCATTTATCCCAAACCAAGCTGTCAGGTATAGCTTTCATGTAGGTTACTTCCACTGAGTCCTGCCTAAGATAGTGTAAGTACTCTAGCCAATGAATGTTTGAAATTTCTGTCTTATCAATAAAAATACTGTCGTATGGGTCGGTAAATTGGTTTTTTGCTGACCAAAAGTAAAAGATGGAATTATGATAAAGAGAAAAAGAAACTTCATACAGGTTTTTGGTGAAATAAGGTAGCGCAAAATAGTATTTTCCTCCCAAGACTTGTAATAAATTCAAAATGCATCTTCACTTGCTTAATTAACCTTTTGTCTTGATACTTGATGCTTGATACTTGCGTCTCAATGAATTTCTTTGACATCAACAATATCTTCTTTACAGTTCTCGGCTATTCAATGAGTTATCTCGAATTTTTCGGGGTCGTGTTCGGACTGGTAGCTGTCTGGCTTTCTGCAAAAGCAAATATTTTGAGTTGGCCGGTTGGGATTGTCAATGTGATTCTTGCTTTCTTTTTCTATTACCAGATCCAGCTTTATCCGGATATGTTTCTACAAGTATTTTTTCTGGTCACCAATGTAATAGGTTGGATACGATGGGCCAATCCTAAACCGGAAGAGGAAGACCAGAAACATGAGCTTAAGGTGAGTTACATGAACCGAAACCAACTCTTACTAATCTGCATAGCCGGAAGCATTGGTACAGTTATGGTTGGGTTACTGGCCAGCCGCTTGCATGAGTGGTTCCCTGGTGTTTTTCAATTGCCAAGTGACTATCCCTATGTTGATTCCTTCATTTTAGTAATGAGCGTGGTTACTACCTTTTTTATGATCCAGAAGAAAATTGAGAGCTGGATTATCTGGATACTCGTAGATGTAGTGGCTACTTATCTCTATTTCATCAAGGATGCGAAATTTTATAGCTTAGAGTACCTGGTATTTACAATCATAGCTGCCTTTGGCCTTTGGAACTGGATGCGCGAACACAGATCATATAAATCAGCATGATTGATGATATTAAAGTAGTTTGTTTCTACGGCCCTGAAAGCACGGGTAAATCCGTAATGGCAATAAAAATGGCTGAAATTTATAAAACCACGTTTGTGCCTGAAGTTGCCCGGGAGCTAATTACTTCAAACAACTTTAACCGGGAAGATATTATTATGATTGGCCGGGCACAGACAGAGCGTGTTTTCCAAAAATCCCGTAAGGCCAACAAAGTTTTATTCTGTGATACAGATTTAATTACTACCCAGATTTACTCAAGACAATATTTAAAAGTTGTGCCTCCGGTTCTTTATGAATTAGAAAAAATGATTAGCTACGATCTTTACTTTCTGTTCGATATTGATGTGCCCTGGGTACATGATGGCCTTCGCGATCTTGAAAATAAACGGATTGAAATGATGCTGACTTTTAAAGGCGAAATAGAGAGAAGAAATATTTCTTACGTACTGGTTCAGGGTGACTGGGACGAGCGGGAACTAATTATCCGAAAAGAAGTAGACAGATTGATCAAGAATTCATCCTAACCTTTTATTCAATTAGCATTAAAGACATATTTTTGACATTCGGTTCAATTCAACACAATTTAATTGAGGTAAAAATCAAATGGCATCTAACAAATTAACACTCCTGGTTTTAGCGGCAGGCATGGGCAGTCGCTACGGTGGCATCAAACAGATTGATGGTTTTGGTCCCAATGGCGAAACTATTATGGATTATTCACTTTTTGATGCCGTTCGAAGCGGGTTTACTAAAGTTGTTTTTATTGTTCGCGAAGAAATACTGGAGACTGTAAAACAAATGTTTCAGCCGAAACTGCAAGGTAAAGTAGAGGTTGAATATGTAATTCAATCGCTCGGCACGATGGTACCTTCGCAGTATCTGAACACTGAACGCACAAAACCCTGGGGAACAGCCCATGCAGTTTTATGTGCCAGAAATGTTATCAATGAACCTTTCGCTGTTATTAATGCCGATGATTTTTATGGGCGAGGAGCTTTTGAATCAATCAGCCGGTTCTTTAAGTCTGATTCACATGGAGCGCACGCCATGGTTGGTTACACATTGAAAAATGTTCTTTCAGAATTCGGAAGTGTTTCGCGTGGGTGCGGTGAACAGGATCAAGACGGTTATTTAAAATCTGTGGTTGAGCGCACCACCATTGTTAAAGAGAACGGAAAAATTGTTGCAAAGGAAAAAGATGGGGATATTGTCTTAAGCCCCGATACACCAACATCAATGAATTTCTGGGGCTTTCATCCGAGCGTTTTCCCGATGATTGAAAAAATGTTCGAAGAGTTTTTGAAAGAGAACCACCAAAATCCAAAAGCAGAATTCTTCATCCCCCTTCTTGGAAATAAAATGATTCAACAGGGTTTAGGAAAAGTAAAAGTTTTAGGAGGCGGAGATATTTGGTTCGGTGTTACTTACAAGGAAGACAAAGAAGAAGTGTCTGCGAAAATCAAAGACCTTGTAAATC
>JAKEEN010000279.1 GCA_022616575.1 Flammeovirgaceae bacterium | reverse complement strand
TTGACTTCGATGATTTTCACACCTATGTTTCCGCCAAACCTGGTGCCGGTCCAAAGTACAGTTTCGAATCGAAGTACGGAAATGTGTATTTGAGGAAGAGGCAGTAATCACGTGGGTCAGGTTGAGCGGAGTCAAAACCTGCGTCAGTCTTCGACTCTCCGCTCAGACTGACTTAGCGTGCGCTTGCGGACGGTTTCGTTCAGAATCGCACTTATGTCATTAAAAAAAAGCTTCAAATTATTAGATAAACGCTGATTGCTTTCCTTGGACTGATTGTTGGCTAACTAATTCAAAATTCAAGATTCCTAATTCAAAAATTTTGAACCTTGAATTTGAAATTTCGAATTACCAACCTATGCTACTCAACAACCTTAAGTTTTCTTTCCGCCAGTTGATGAAGAACAAAACGTTCACGTTCATCAACATCTTTGGACTTACTACCGGTTTTTTATGTTTTACCTTGTTAGCCCTATACATTCATGACGAAGTGAATTTTGATTTATTTCACCGGGATGCAGATAAAACTTACCGTGTACTGCAACATGAAAAACAGGAAGATGGCACCTTACGCAAAGTAGCTCCAGTGGCTTCCCTGATTGGCAAGGAAGCTGTAACACAATTTCCCGAAGTTGAATCCGTATGCAGAATGTTTGTCTTGGGCCGTGTAACCATGGGGAATGACCCTGCTAACAGAGGTTATGAACGAATCCTTTCCACCGATGACAATTTCTTTACCTTCTTTGATTTTCCATTGATTGAAGGAGATCCGGCCACCGTTTTAAAAAATCCGGATGGCGTTGTTTTGACAGAATCTCTTGCCCGAAAATATTTCGGTAACGAAAAAGCCTTTGGTAAGCGCATCTGGACTTCCTTTTATCGCAATGATAAACCTGTTGAGTTTACAGTTACGGGAATCATGCACGATTTTCCGAAAAATTCTCACATGCAAATCGACCTGATTTTTTCCGAATCCAGTTGGCCCGCACAGTTCAGATGGTATACAGAGTTTGTTTCCTCAGACTGGACAAGTAATTCGTATGTCACCTATTTGAAACTGGCATCGGGTACAAATATCGCTTCACTTTCTGAGAAGATGACATCGCTGGTAAAGAAGAACTATCCTCCCGATGATGAATTCAAAAGTAATTTCACACTTCAACCCCTTCGTGATATCCATATGTATTCGGAGAATATTCAGGGAAATGAACTGAATGCCAATGGCATCAAACCATTTTACCTGTACATGTTCGCGGCTGTTGGTTTTCTGTTGCTTTTAATTGCCTGCCTGAACTACATGAACCTGTCAACCGCTGCGGCATTTAAGCGCACCCGTGAAATCGGAACACGCAAAACATTAGGAGCCCGGAAAACTCAATTGATTGGTCAATTTATCAGCGACTCGCTGGTGCTTTCCTGCTCCTCCCTGGTTTTGGCCTTTGTCATCCTCCAATCTATATTGCCTTTCGTTAATCAGTTCACGCAAAAAGAACTTTCGCTCGGCTTCTTATCTGCTGAATGGCTAATGATGATTGTAGGTATTATGATTGCCGCTGGAATTTTGTCCGCGTTTTATCCTGCTTTTGTTACTGCACAGGTCTCCCCTGCAGAGGCTATCAAAAAAGAAATTAAAATTGCCAACAAGAGTTTGCCTGTCAGAAAAGTATTGGTGGTTGCCCAGTTTACGATTTCCATCATCATGATTGCCTCTACGTTGGTTATTTACAGGCAACTGGAATTTATGCGGAGTAAGGATCTTGGATTTGAAACCGAGAGTCTGCTGGTAATAGATATTAACAGCGACAGACTTCGTAGAAATTTTGAAAATGTAAAAGCTGAGTTTGCCAAGCCCTCAGAAGTCCTGCAAATATCTACTTCCACCCGTGTGCCCGGTGAGTGGAAGACATTTCCCATTGCCCATGTAAAGCCGATGGGTGAACCACAAGGAGAAGAAATGATTTACGTGGGCATCGACAATGATTTCCTGAAGACCTACGACATTGAATTGAAAGAGGGAAGAAACTTCAGCGTGGATCCGGCTGATTCCACTAAAGTAATCCTGACTGAATTGGCAGTGCAGCAACTCGGCTTGAAAGATCCAATCGGACAAGTAATTGAAATACCTACGATACGTTGGGGAGGCAGTATTGAAAATCTGGATCGTGTCTTTACGGCTGAAGTGATCGGTATTGCCGAAAATTTTCATTTCGAGTCACTGCGTTCAGATATGAGGCCCGTGATTTTTGCTGCACCCAATACCCCGATCCAACGTATTGATTATTACACATTGAAAATAAAGACATCGGATTGGCCGGCCACACTCAATCGGTTAAAAGAAATTAATACCGTTATCGACCCTAACAATCCTATTGAATACACTTTTCTTGAGAGCCGCTTTAAAGATTTCTACAAAGCCGATGAACAGCGGGGGCAAGTCTTCTTAACTTTTTCGTTGATTATTGTTTTGATTGCGTGCCTTGGATTGTTCGCTTTGGTGTCTTATTCAGTTGAGAGCAGAACAAAAGAAATTGGTATTCGCAAAGTGATGGGCGCTACTGTCACCAATATTGTGGGCATGATGTCGAAAGAGTTCTTACTGCTGGTCGTTTTTGCCTGTGGGCTGGCTATACCTGTTTCGTATTTCTTTATGCAGGAATGGCTGCAGGATTTTGCCTACCATATCAACATGGGAGCCGGAACATTTATTGCCGCAAGCTTGCTCACCATTTTAATTGCCTGGATAACAATCAGCCTTCGATCTGTGAAAGCGGCCGTTGCTAATCCGGTGAATTCGTTAAGAAGTGAATAAAACAAGAGTCTTTTTCTGCCATTCTTGCTGTCACAATAAAATGGCTTCGAAATTGTCTATAGGTAAAAGAAAACTAAAATTCTATGGACAGCTTTTCGCAAATGATCATTGACGCTGTTGAAAAAACGAAGTACCGATAAACTCTGATTGCGCAATCTTTGCCGACTTTTGTTGCGGAGAATATGCAGCCTGGCTATCATTTAGAAGCGAACCAGTATCTTCGCATTCATGATCTCACGAAACATCAAGCTCCTGACACTTCTTGTTGCTCTCTGCAGCATTGCTGCCTATGTTGTATTGGTGGTGATCCCATCGCGGATTGCCGGGCGAAGTTATAAAGCAGCCCAGATACTAGCAGAAGATTTTCGAAATGCTTTTCAATTCACTCCCGAAGTAATTGTCAATAATACGGTTGTACTTAATCAACAAACTTCTGTGCTGGAGTTGGCCGTTCTTTCCCAGAACTTTGAACATCGCTATACATGGGAAAAGCACGT
>JAKEEN010000278.1 GCA_022616575.1 Flammeovirgaceae bacterium | reverse complement strand
CCAGTAAGACTTTAAAATCAGATTCAATTGAAAGTCTACCTTCGGCTATTCTGATTATTCCGGGGATTGTTCGGGCTTGCTTTTTACCGTGAACAATAAAGGCACCTTTAGCCAGCACCTTGTAAATGCCATCCTTGCTAAAATCGAAAGAATCGCCCTGCAGCTCACCTGTAAACGTTGCATCATAGTACTTATCTGTCTCTAAGTAATTTTCATTGAAATGTTCCCTCTGCAACTCGCTATTAAAGCCTTTGAATGAGGACATCTTTACTATGAAGGCAAACTTCCTTGTTGCAGGGTCAACAATGCCTTTGATTGATTCTGAGGATGCCTGGATCAGCTCTAATGGTGCGTTGGAACTGAAGCTGATGTTTCCACTCACTACCTCAAATTTATTTTGAGCATAGAGACGCGTGGGCATTGACGCAATGATCACCAATGAGAAAGTAATAAAGGTTTTTCGGTACATGAGGTTTAAACATTAGCCATTTACTGCAATTCTGCTTTCCCAAATAGAACTGAAAAATCCTGGCACCAAACCAATACAAATTTGAACTGGGCAAGGTCGGTGGTACCCGTTATTTCATAGGATTGCTTCCCTGTTGTTGATTTAAGATCACCCAGGTTTATATACTGGCTGGCACTCTGATCTGTACTCAGATATAATTTAAGATCAGGTCCGTTTTGTGTAGAGAAGGGATCAAGAACCACCACCAGCTTACCGGCATCGTCATATACGGTAGCTGTACCACTCACGGAGTGGCCAACGCCTGTAAAGGTTCCCTTCTTTAGTTCCATAACGGTCTCCTTCATCGGATCAAAGCTGTCATTAACAGGTGCTGTCGGAGTATTGTTTTCTTCTTCCTGGCACGAAACCGATAGCAGTACTACGAGTATGGATACAAGCTTTTTCATATTGTTTAAAGTTTATAAGAAACACCGGCACTAAACATTAAAGACTTATTTCGAAAGCGATCGTTGGGTTCAGGATATTGCTGTATCTGCGAATCGGTGGTGTATTCGGTGAACAGAAACTGGATACCTCCTTTGATGCCCCATTTTTCGTTCAACAAATACCTGGCAAAGAATTCTGAATTGAGACTTCCCTTATCATTATCACTGATTAAAAGTAAGTTGAAATGAAGTTGGGCTTCCTGATTCTATTGAACCCTGTACTCCATTGATATAATTACCCGTTGTGCTCTTTCCAAAAGAGAATCCTATGGCATCAATGTTAAAGCGGAAGGAAAGCCGTTCACTCAAATTATAGCCGAGGGTTACAAAGAGATTTACGGCATTCACTTGCGCTGTCTTTATCAGGAACGTGTCCATGTTCTCGGGTATATTTTCTTTAAAAAATACACCGGGTCCGGTACTTCCTGAAGTGAGTTTGGCTGGTGCCGTTACATAATATTGATTTTTGCCGAAATAAGATGTAAACCGCGCTCCCAATCCAACAACCATTTTTTTATTCTTTCCAAGTCCCCAGTCATAGTTGTAAGAGAGCGCCAGACTTCCCTCTGCATCGCCCACGGCTAAATCTAAATCCACAAATCTGGATGTAGCAGGCAGCGTCTGTGAAAAAGCTGCATATGCTCCTAAACTTAAAGCAAACGAAAACAGCAATCTGTAAGGTAGTCTCATCTTGATGACGAATTTAAACGATTACTTTTTTTTCTTTAAGGCAAACTGCCTTGAAATATTAAATCCATAAAAAATATCCCCTTCGCTCCATTGGCCATCGGTGCGGGTTACGAACATTTCTTCAATCATTCCCTGCGAGTTTGTAAAGTGAAGTTGAAATACATGACCTCCGGTTTCTATATCAACACCAATTGAAAATGAATTGTAATAAGGATTATCCGTGTTGGTATTGATGCGGTATATATAATCTGCATTGATGGACACTCTTTTTGATACCTTCACTCTTCCACCGAACTCAACCGCGTACGTATCATTCGATGTTTCAAACTCTTCTTTCAGGTTTCTATGAATAAGAATAGGCGCGACTTGAAGCGAAACGCCAGGGGAAAACTTGCGGGCGATGATTAACTGGTGAGCAAAAGAAAAGCGGTACTCCGGGTTTTCTTCAATAACCTCATCTCCGTTTTTCAAGGCATTGTAAGCAACATTTGAAAACCAGGTTACACTTAGGGGGAATGAAGCACTGGCATTACTTCTCTGCCGCAAAAGTTTGTACTTCGCATAACCATCAATGGTCTTTTCAAAAGAACTTCTGCCAAGGCCAACTGTGAGGCGATCTGTTATACCATATTCCAGGGCCAGGCGAATCGTGGCTTCATCAAGTCCCCAGAAATTATACGCGCCCGAATTCAGTTTTCCAAACCTGTGCGAAATCCGAAAATCAAGACTGCCTTCGCCAAGGGTTTCGACTGAATGTGAGTTGATCACCCGGGTAGATTTGAAGGTGGCCTCTGTGTAGCCGGGGTCTGTGTCGGCCTCAAGTTTAAGGTCAGCCAGCAAATCATCCTGACTGAAAGCCGTGCCGCTCAAAAAAAGCATAAGCTCCAAGGCAACCAGGAAATAATATGATTTTAATTTCTTGTTCACGGCTTGGGAGTTGGCTTTAAAATAAATTCAAACGTTACCTCCACCACTTCAGCTATATTCTGAAAAACGATGGAGGGTATTTTAACTTTGTGGTCTGCTACTG
>JAKEEN010000043.1 GCA_022616575.1 Flammeovirgaceae bacterium | reverse complement strand
TATACTGGAGGCTAAACGAGGAGGTTTTGCTGATTTCATCATTTCGAAACAGAAAGATTTACTTTTGAGAGCTTCCAGAGTTCATCACGAAGCGATTTCATTTCAATCAGCGCGACCTTTCCATCTTGGGTCAGTTCGAAATATCGCTTTCTCCGACCGCCACGCTCTTGCGTTGGTTCGCCCAGCCAGGAAGTAAGGAATCCTTTTTCTTCCAACCGGGTAATGGTAGAGTGCAAAGCCCCAATACTAATACTGCGATTTGAAAGTTTTTCAATATGCTCTTTAATGGCTACGCCATAGGCGTCTGTTCCCAGGCTGGCAATGGTAAGCAAAACGAGTTCTTCAAATTCACCTAAATATCCTTTCATAAGCGGATCTTTTAATGCCTTATACTGAAAACGGCTTCAATATGTTTCTATTTTTCAGAATAAATTAAAAAATCCAAATAACACTTTGCAAATTAGATACCGATCGGTATCTTTGTGTATGCGGAATCCAGAATTCACCAAAGAGACTATTCTTAAGAAATCAGGGGCTTTGTTTAACACGAATGGCTACAAGGCTACCTCGATTAGTGAGATTACGGATGCCACAGGGTTTACAAAGGGCGCCATCTATAGGCACTTTGAAAGTAAGGATGAGCTTGAAAGAGAAACCCTTGCGTACCTTTCATCCATTTTATTTCAACGGCTTGGCGAAGTTATCAAGACTGAAAAAACCGCAGGTGATAAACTAAGAACCATTTTTAAATTCTTTGAATCGTACATATCAAATCCACCGCTCAAGGGAGGCTGTCCATTATTGAATGCAGCCATCGAAGCCGATGATGCACACCCGGGCTTACGAAAAGAAGCATTGAAGACCCTGGCTATGCTGCGCGAATCGTTGATTAGAATTTTGCAGAAGGGAATTGAGTACCATCAGATAAAACCAGATATCGATAAAAATTTTTATGCTGCCCTGATTATTGCCACACTCGAAGGAGGCATTATGATGAGTAAACTGGAAGGGAATGACAATGACATTCGCAATATGATTGAACACCTGAGAGCTCAATTAAGCCAAATAGAAATCTAAAAAATTTTAACTAATAAGATACCGATTGGTATCTAAAATAATAGCTATGAAAACGATTATCAGCAAACTCATGGGGGCCTATCTGAACATCATGGCTCTTGTTGCACCACGCAAAGCAGGCCGTCTTGGCTTTGAATTGTTTTGCCATCCCTTTCGGGGAAAAATGACGAAGAGCCATCGTTTATACCGGTAATACGATAGTAATGCCATTAAAATACCAATGCCTACCAGCACTATTCCCAGAATTGCAGAATATCCACGGTTCGGTAACGTATTTGTATTCTCAGCTATTACCAATCCAATCTGTTTTACAAACAGGGCAAATTTTACCACCACAAAGCCGAAGGCCATAATAGCATTGCTCGTTCTAATCCAGGCAAGGAAAGTGCGTTCGTTGGCCAAATGATCGGTAGCGCTAGGGGGTTTCTTTTCCATAACTCTGTTTTCTATCCGGATCACATTCAATACCAGCAATTCTATCATTTTAGCTCAAAAAGGATATTCTGTAAATATTTTGAGGTTTCGTAAACTTTTTTGATAAAATCATCGTATTACTGGTAGTGAATGTTCACTAACTTAAATTAACGAAACCATGAACGGCAAAAATAACATCAGTATTGGCTTCCTGACGATGGGGGCTTTTATGGCATATGGATTTCTCCTTATCTATTTAAGGGACTTTGCGCCAGGGAAGGAAGAATGGGTTAATTCCTACTCCGTTGGTAAACATTTCGAAAGCCGCTTAGCCCACGTGCACGGCAATCTATTCGCCTTTCTTAATATCCTAATCGGCTACCTGCTCCTCCATTTTCAATCACGGCTGACTAACACAAAAATTATCTCATGGTTGGCTTTAACCGGATTATTGATGCCTATTGGAATTCTGGCCGAAGTATATTTTGGTGCTCCTCCTGTGTTCGTACTCATTGGCGCAATTGCCATGACTGCTTCCGTGGTGTGGTTAGGCATCTCTTTCTATAAAATGAAAATCAATGGTAACGCATAAAATAAAAGAACTATGAAAACAACAAATGCAATCGGGCTTGAAAATAACAACGCCAAACAATTGGCTGAAAAACTTAATGAGCTATTAGCAAACTATTCCGTTTTCTATCAGAATACACGCGGTTCACACTGGAATATTAAAGGTGAAAAGTTTTTTGAGCTTCACCTTAAGTTCGAAGAATTATACAATGATTTGTTACTGAAAATAGATGAAGTGGCTGAAAGGATATTGACGTTAGGCCATTCTCCAAATCATAACTACTCGGATTACGCCCGTATTTCAAAAATTACTGAGAGTAAAGAAGTAAGCGATGGCATTAAGTCAGTGACCAATATTCTTGAGTCATTCAAAATAATAATTACGCTTCAACGCGAGCTTCTCATACTTTCAGCAGAAGCGGGTGATGAGGGAACTAATGCACAGATGAGCGATTATATCCGTGCTCAGGAAAAATTGGTATGGATGTATTCAGCTTTCTTAAATAGAAACTAAGATGGAAATCAAAGAAAGACAACTGGAAATTATTGAGGCCGCAGGTGAGATTTTGACTGAGTCAGGTATTGCAGGATTAACTACAAAAAATCTTGCGGTTAAAATGGGGTTCGCGGAATCGGCACTATACAGACACTTCAAAGGTAAAGAAGAAATAATTCTGACGATGCTGAGATACCTGTCTACGGATATGGATAGCCGACTTGCAAATTCTACAAAAGACATTGAAAGTCCGGAAGAAAAGTTGAAAGCAGCATTCAACAATCAATTCGAATTCTTCAAAAAGAATCCACACTTTCTGGTAGCGATATTTTCGGATGGTCTTTTGGAAGAAAGTAAGTCTATCAATGAAGCGATCTTGCAGATTATGGGCACAAAAAGGAAACACTTACTTCAGATCATCCAGCAGGGTCAGAAACAAAAGCAATTCACGGATGCTCTATCAGCCGATGAATTGGCACATATTATTATGGGTAGTTTCAGATTGCACATGTTACAGTGGCGTTTATCAGGTTTTACTTTTGATCTGAAACTGAAGGGCAATAAGTTAATGACAAACCTACTCAAGTTGATTCAACCCCATAAATCGATTCTATGAAATGAGCATAAACCAGACTATACTCAACGGGATGTTAATACCCGAACCTGTACCAGGCCAAAGTCTCGACATGCGAATTCCATGTGACCTTTAAAAAACAAATTACATACACATGAAACATAAAAACTAACAATGAAACAATTACTAATCGCAATTTTCATTTCTGTCCT
>JAKEEN010000277.1 GCA_022616575.1 Flammeovirgaceae bacterium | reverse complement strand
CATTGCCGATACAATTTATGCACACAACAACCGAACAATTGATATCGATTTAAAAGTAACAGAAGGACCCAAGTACTACTTCCGCAATATTATCTGGAAGGGCAACTACATTCATACTGATAAAACACTGAATGCCATTCTTGGCATCAAGAAGGGCGATGTTTATAATCAAGAACTCATCTATAAAAAAATACAGTTCAACATGAAAGGCCCGGATATCAGCGGTCTTTACATGGATGATGGTTATTTGTTTTTCAGAATCAATCCAGTTGAAACAGCCGTTGAAGGTGATTCCATTGATGTAGAAATGCGCATCTTTGAAGGGGAACAAGCCACAATTGATGAAGTTACAATTGCAGGAAATGATCGTACGAGTGATCATGTGATCAGACGTGAATTGAGCACTATACCCGGCCAGAAATTCAGAAGAGCCGATATTATTCGTACGCAGCAACGTCTTGGTCAATTGGGTTATTTCAATCCGCAAACCATCGGACAAAACCTGGTACCCAACCCGGCTAACGGTACCGTTGATATTGAATGGCAAGTAGAAGAACAATCCAATGACCAAATTCAGCTTTCAGGGGGTTGGGGTGGATTCTACGGTTTTGTAGGAACCTTAGGCTTATCATTCAATAATTTTTCACTCCGTAATATTCCTCACTTTCAAAATTGGCGACCCTTACCCGTGGGAGACGGACAAAGACTTTCTTTATCCGTACAAGCCAATGGAAGAAACTTCCAGACATACAGCATTTCATTTACCGAGCCCTGGCTTGGAGGTCGCAAACCACATTCGTTGAGCGTAAGTGTGAGCAAGACAATCTCAAGAAGTGCAGGTCTTGGTGCTACCAGCTTTACAGATCTGAACTCACACTTAAAGGTTGACAATATTACTGTTGGCTTAGGCCGTCTTCTCGAGTGGCCAGACAACTATTTTACACTCACCAACTCGTTGGCTTTTTATACCTACTCACTTAAAAATCTTGACTACGGAATTGGGTGTACAAACTGTACGCAATACAACATCAACTTTAATACCACGCTGGCGCGAAACAGTATTGATAACCAGATGTATCCTTCTCAGGGAAGTCTGCTTCAATTAAGTGTTACATTAACCCCGCCTTACTCGCAATGGAGAAACATTGATTATGAGACAGCTTCAGCAGCTTCACGCAACAAATGGGTAGAGTATCACAAATGGATGTTCGACACAAAGTTTTATGTACCTATTGATAACAAGAAGAAACTGGTACTTGAAGCAAAAGCACATTTCGGATTTATTGGCTCATACACCAGCAAAGCAGGGTTAGGGCCCTATGAGCGGTTCTACTTAGGCGGTGATGGCCTTGCCGGTGGTTTCAACTCGTTTGTAATTGGTCAGGAAGTAATTGGTTTAAGAGGATATCAAAACAACCAGATTACGCCACCGTATGCATTTGAAAGCAATGAAGTTACGAATGTACGCGGTGGCGTAGTCTATGATAAATTCGGACTGGAATTGAGATACCCTGTTACAACCGGAAATGCCGCCACCATCTACGGCTTTGTCTTTACTGAGGCAGGTAATAACTGGTACAATTACGAGACATTCAATCCGTTTAGCATGTATAAATCAGCAGGTTTTGGAGCCCGTATCTTTATGCCTGCCTTTGGTTTGATTGGTCTAAACTGGGGTTATGGCTTTGATCCTTTCCCGTTAGGAAGCAGTAATCCAAAGAGCGGGGCTCAGTTCCACTTTACAATTGGTCAACAATTCCGATAAAAATGAGGTTTTATTTAGTTTCAATATTTTTCTTCATTTTCGGCCTGAATTTTGTCAACGCTCAGAGGTTCGGATATATCGATACAGATTTCATCCTGAATAAAATGCCTGATTACAAAAAGGCACAGGAGGAAATAGATCGGTTGTCCGAAGCGTGGGAAAAGGAAGTGCAGGAAATGGCTAAAGGGATAGAAGTATTGTATAGCAGTTTGCAAGCCGAACAGGTTTTGCTGACTGAAGAAATGAAGAAGGAACGAACTGAGGCCATAAAGAAAAAAGAAGCAGAGTTAAAAGAGTACCAGAAAAAGGTATTTGGTTTTGGCGGATTATTCTTTTTGAAAAAACAGGAATTGATTAAGCCTGTACAAGACAAACTCTGGGACGCTTCAGAAAAAGTTGCCAAGCAAAATAACCTGGCTATTATTTTTGATAAAGCCGGAGCTCTGGTGATGATCTACACAGACCCAAGGTATGATTACACAGATTTTGTTTTAGATGAACTGGGTTTGGGTGACCCGAATGACACGATTAAAAATTAACTTTGAATACTTTAGAAATGAGAACACGAATTCTACTCGCTCTTTTTGTACTTGCTGCTGGTATGGTGCAGGCACAAACTCCTACATTAAAAGTTGGTTATGCTGATGTTGATTATATTTTCAGTCAGATGCCCGATGCAAAAAAAATTGAAACTGAATTACAATCCACGCAAACACAACTCAAAAACCAGTTGGATGTTAAAGTGAAAGAATTTCAGGATAAGCTCGCCAAATATCAGCAGGGGGGTGCCACCATGCTTGAAGCTGTTCGGGCTAATGAAGAGCGTGAATTGCAACAAATGCAGGCAAACATTGAGAAACTTCAAATTGATTCTCAGGCGACCTATCAGAAAAAGTCGCAGCAGTTGATGGAACCTGTTTATGCCAAAGTGGGAAAAGCCATTGAAGATGTAGCCAAGGAAAACGGTTTTCACTTTATTCTTAACCAGCAAGTAGGTGGTTTGGATGTGATCCTTTATGGAGATGAAAAACTGGATGTGTCTGACCTTGTATTGAAGAAATTAGGAGTAACACCTGTTCCCGCTCCTGGGAAGTAGACCTGTTCCCCCACCCCCGAGAGGGTTGGATTAAAAGATTTATAATAATTAAAATGAGGAGTTTAAGCCCCTCATTTTGTTTTTATCCCAAAATTGTCATTAGGAATGACAATTTTGCCCGAAGGGTGACGAATGCTGACTGTATCGTCAGCATTGTCAGGATTAACCTCCTACGAGTCT
>JAKEEN010000276.1 GCA_022616575.1 Flammeovirgaceae bacterium | reverse complement strand
ATCCAAACCTTAAAGCGATAGCACAAGACCTTCGAAACAACATGACTAAAGCCGAAGTCATGCTGTGGAAAGGCATACAAAACAAACAGCTTGGAGTTGACTTTGATCGGCAAACGCCCATCAATGAATTCATCGTAGATTTTTTTTGTAAAGAACTTAGGCTTGCTATTGAAGTTGATGGCTCCTCTCATGATCACGAAAAAGCAATAGAGCTTGATGCAAGCCGACAAAAAAAATTAGAGCGTTTTGGAATTACATTTTTACGATTTGATGCCCGTGATGTCTTGCAAGATGTAAATCGGGTTTTGGATGAAATAAGAGAGTGGGTTGAGATGCATAACCCACCCCCGGCCCCTCCGAAGGAGGGGAGTAAAGAATGGGTTGTTTCGAAGGAGGGAAATGAAGAGGAGGTTCCTCCAAGAAGTAAGGGAGAGGATATTCCTGCGATTAGTCAACCAAGAAGAAGGAGAAATGTTTTCGAATTCAAACAATTCAGCATTCAGCAAGACCGGAATTCACATAAAGTCGGAACAGACGGAGTTCTTCTTGGCGCCTGGGCACGGGTAGATAATGCGAAAACTATTTTAGATATCGGAACCGGAAGCGGAGTTATTGCCCTGATGATGGCTCAACGAAGCCTCCCCGATTGCCGCATTGATGCTGTGGAGCTCGGGCAAAAAGATGCTGAACAAGCTCGAGAAAATGTACTGCACTCACCCTGGCCAGATAAAGTAAGAATACATCATTCCTCCATTCAATCGTTCGCCTGCCCTTATCAATATGATCTGATTGTTTCTAACCCACCTTTCTTTATAAAAAGCACTTTGCCGCCCCACGAAGGAAGAACAAAAGCCCGTCATGCAGAAACTCTGTCGTTTGATGAATTGATCGAAAAGGCAAAAGACTTATTAGCTGGTGATGGGAAATTAAATATCATCCTACCTCCTGCCGAGGCTGAGCAATTTTTGCAAAAATCTGGTGCTTGCTTTTTCCTTTCGCGGCAATGCGACTTTAGAAGCCGAGACCATAAACCGATCGAAAGAATTTTGATGGAATTGTCAAAGAAACAAGGCCCTGTTGAAAGATCAGACCTGACTTTATATGATGGCCAAAACGAATGGTCTGAGGCATATAAAACCCTCACTCGTGACTTCTATTTAAAAATTTAGTCACTGTAAATCAATAAGTTATAATAATTAAATATATGTTTAAACATATATGTTTAAACATGCGTTATCTTTGCATCAACAAACAAAATCGACAGTATGAAAAGAATTTATGTAATCGTAGCGGCTCTCCTGGTTAGTGCCGGAGCTTTTGCCCAAACAGGTTGGAACCTTGACAAGGTTCATTCAAGTGTTAAGTTTAGTGTCTCCCACATGGTGGTGGCTGAAACAGAAGGTGCTTTTAAAGATTTTGATGCCAAGGTCGTTAGCAAGACAGAAGATTTTAACGGAGCCGAAGTATCATTCACAGCTAAAGTATCATCACTCAATACAGATAATGAAGGCCGCGACAAGCACTTGCGTGGAGCTGATTTCTTTGATGCAGAAAAACATCCTGAAATCAGTTTTAAAGGTGTCCTTGTAAAAGAAGGAAGTAAATACAAATTGAAAGGCGACTTCACTATGAAAGGTGTAACTAAGAAAGCCGAATTTGATGTAACTTATGGTGGCACCATTAATACTGGGCGTGGCGTAAAGGCCGGCTTCAAAGTGTTAGGTACCGTTAACCGTCAGGATTATGGTGTATCATATGGTGGAAAGTTGCCTACCGGGGAACTAGCTATCGGTGATAACGTAGACATTGTTTGTAAGATTGAATTAGACAAGCAAGCATAATATTATAGAGTCATTGTAAAATGCAGGTGAAGGAGGTGAAATTTCTTCCCTGCATTTAACATGACAAATGATCATGAAAATCGAAGACGAGATCAAACAGAGTAAATTCAAAAGCCAACATCAAAAAGCGGCAATTAATATTCTTTACACCGCTAACTGGTTGCAATCAAAGCAACAGGAATTTTTTAAATCCCTGGGAATAACCTTTCAGCAGTTTAACATTCTCCGGATTTTAAGAGGCCAGCATCCTAAAAGTATTTCTGCAACAGAAATTAAATCGCGCATGATCGACCGCAACTCAGATGTTTCAAGACTCCTGGATCGATTAGCCGCAAAAAAACTCATCGAAAAAAAAACGTGCCCGATCGATAAGCGGGCGGCCGATATCTTCATCACAGAAGAGGGCCTCAGGTTATTGGAAAGAACCAACGACCTCAAAGACGAAGCAGCCATTTTGTTAACTCCCGAAGAAGCTGAAAAGCTGAGTGAATTGCTTGATAAGTGCAGGGGATAATTTAGTCATTAGTCGTTAGTTCTTAGTCATTAGTTCTTGGTCATTGGTACTTAGTAATTGGGTACGTTAGATTTGAAAAATTATTTTCTCTGACAATCAGTTAGTTATAAAATATTCAAACATCTTGATTAAAACTTGTGTTATTCTTCCACCATAAAACATATCCACACTATGAAAAAAATAAATCTATTGTTCGGAGCACTGCTGCTAACAGTTGCTGCATATGCTCAAACCGCCTGGCAACTTGACAAAGTTCACTCCAACATCAAATTCACGGTTACTCACATGGTGATTGCCGAAGTGGAAGGGGCATTTAAAGACTTCGATGCCAAAGTAGTTAGTCAAGCAGATGATTTTAATGGCGCAGAAATAGAATTTAGTGCAAAGGTTGCCTCTATTGATACCGACAATGAAAAACGGGATGGCCATTTAAAATCAGATGATTTCTTCAACGCAGAAAAATTCCCAACCCTAAACTTCAAAGGAACGTTGGTGAAAGAAAATGGCAAATATTCTTTGAAAGGAAATCTTACCATGAGGGACGTTACTAAACCTGTTGTGCTTGACGTTGTATACAAGGGTTCTGTAAATGCATTTGGCGGAGTTCGTGCCGGTTTTACCATCTCCGGAAAAGTTAATCGTTTTGATTACGGGCTGAAGTGGAACAAAGCCATCGAATCAGGGAGCCTCATTGTAGGTGAAGAAGTGGCGCTTAATTGCAAAGTTGAATTAACGAAGGGGTAGCAGAATAGTCATTGGTCATTAGTCAGTCAGTCAAAATTTGACCCGTGACTAATGACCAATTACTTTTAACTCACCTTTCACAAACTCCATCAATTCCTTTATATATGTCTCGCTGAAATCAAATTTGATATTAGCGGCCTTATAAACCTCAGGAATGGATTTCATATAGCCGAGCTTGAGGGCATTCATATAACTCTCCAGTCCTTTCTGTTTATCTTTTTTGTAATTCCTCCAGATAGCAATGGCACCCAGCTGAGCCATTCCATACTCGATGTAGTAAAATGGTACTTCATACAAGTGCAATTGCTTCTGCCACACAAAGTCTTTTACATGCTGTAAGCCACTCCAATCCGTAATGGTATCAGAAAACTGATCAAGGACTTTATTCCATTGGGACTTTCTTTCTTCAACCGAATGCGTTGGGTTCTCGTAAATCCAATGCTGGAATTTATCAATTGTGGCTACCCATGGAAGTGTCTCAATCAAATCCTCAAGATGTTCACGCTTCGCACGCTTTAACTCCTGCGCATTCGGGAAAAATACATCCCAATGATCCATTGAAATTAACTCCATCGACATAGAAGCTAACTCTGCTACCTCCGAGGGTGTAGATTTAAAATCATTCAATTCAAGATCGCGGGTTAAAAAATTATGAATGGCATGGCCACCTTCATGCATAATCGTAACCATGTCGCGAAGGGTTGATGTTGCATTCATAAAGATGAAAGGAACACCAATTTCAGATAAAGGATAATTATACCCACCGGGTGCCTTGGCCATGCGCGACTCGAGATCCAAATGCCCCATCTCTTTCATAATCGAAAGACATTGCCCTAAAAACGGATCGAGTCTCTTAAAGACTTCAATGGTTTTTTCTGTCAACTCTTTCCCGTCTTTGAATGCTTTCAATGCTTCCCTTCCTTGCGGATCAACCGCTTTATCCCACGGCCGAAGTACATCTACTTTCATACCAGTTTTTCGCTCATGCGTGAAGTCATTTAAAATCGGAACCACTTGCGATTCAATCGACTTGTGAAAATCAAAACAATCCTGTGTGGTATAATCAAAACGGCCCAGCGCCTTAAACATGTAATCTCTGAAATTAGTAAAGCCTGCGTTTACAGAAACCTGATGGCGTAGGCCGATGAGTTTTGTAAAGAGATTATTAAGTTTTTCACAGTCTTTCAATCGCCTTTCAGAAATTTT
>JAKEEN010000275.1 GCA_022616575.1 Flammeovirgaceae bacterium | reverse complement strand
ATGTGTATATATCTCTGTGGTGCGGCTCGACTCATGACCCAGCAACGTTTGTATGTATCGCGTAGAGGTTCCGCCCTCCAATAAATGGGTGGCAAATGAATGTCTCAATGTGTGTACTGTGACATGTTTGCGAATGCCAGCCTTTCGTACTGCACGTTTTAAAATGATCTGTACACTCGTGGCCGAATAAGGTCCCCCATCCAGGCCTTCAAATAGCCAGGCCTTCGGTTGATATTCCTTAATGTATTCCACTAAAATCGGAATAAGGCTTTCGGCCAAAATCGTTTGCCTGTCTTTCTTACCTTTACCGCCCCTTATAAAGACAGTTCTGCGATTAAAGTCAATGTCTCCTACCATAAGATTCAAAACTTCGCTTCGCCTTAAGCCTGATGCATAAATAATCATCAGCAAAACGCGATGTTTCAGATTTTCTACCTGACTGAATATACTCATCACTTCTGCCATGTTCAGCACCATGGGCAACTTACGTTCTTTTAAAGGGCGTTCTATATAATAAACCACCTAGTCTCTCTTCAAAACTTTTTCATAATAACACTTGATAGCATTGATAGCCTGGTTTTGGGTTACAGGGCCTACTTTTTTTGTTTCTACCAAATACAGCAAATAATTGTGAACATCCTGCTCATTCAAATCAACCGGATCGCTATCCGGATAGAATCGCAGAAATAATTTAAACTGACTCAAATAGGTAGCAAGGGTACTTGAACTGTATCTTTTTAGTTTTAAGAAATGCTCTAGTTTTTTATACGCTCTAATATGCGGAGTCTCCTTATTGGGTGCTTGTATTATTCTGAGTTCAGGATGGCCCGTTCCTGATTCTTCACGGGTCGATAGTAAATTACTTTTTGCATCTATCTTCTGAAATTTTGAATAGTCAACAGTAATGTTGGCTTTTCTGAAATGAGCAATAATAAAGTCTCGCGCTTCGCGCGTATCAATTACATAAAAACAACCATGTGTTCTTGTATACAGGAGGTTGGGTAGTTGTTTTACTGCTTTTGACACCTCGCGCTCATGAGGAAAGTGAAAACCTATACAGTTACTGCCCCGATGAAAAAGCGGTTCTAATACAACTTGTTTAACCATAGCTATAGACAATTGTCAAATCACAAATCACAAACTACTACTCAGGCTCAAACTAAAATCTCCTGCTCACTTCTTCCCAATTCACTATTTTCCACCAGTTCGCCACGTATTCATTTCTCTTGTTCTGATACTTCAAATAATAGGCATGCTCCCACACGTCAATGCCCAACAGGGGTTTCCCTTTCAAATCGCTGGTGTCCATCAGCGGGTTGTCCTGGTTGGCTGTTGAACCGATTTTTAATTTTCCATTGTCCATTACAAGCCATGCCCAACCTGACCCGAAGCGACTCATGGCAGCGGCTGTAAACAACTCTTTAAATTTTTCAACAGAGCCAAATGTTCCATTTAACGCTTCTAGCACTTTTCCACCGAACTCACTGCCTCCCGGTTTCATCACTTGCCAGAAAAAATTGTGGTTCCACGCACCACCACTGTTATTCTTCGCTTTTGCGGATAGCTTCGATGCGTTAGCAAAAAATTCTTCCTCACTTTGATAAGCAATATTCTCTGCCGCAATTGCATCATTTACATTCTTTACGTAAGCCGCGTGATGTTTAGAGTAATGGATATCCATCGTCATCGCATCAATGCTGGGCTCCAAGGCCTCCTTTGCATATGGCAATGCCACCTGTGCAAATTGAAAAGTGCCAGATGGAGCATTCACTTTCGTTGGTGAGGCGCACGCAGCCTCAAACAACACAGGCACACCCACGGTAGTCACCACCGTTGCTTTCAGTGCTTTTTCTAAAAATTTCCGTCTATCAGTATTCATATTTTTATTGTTTTGCTAATGAAAGTCCTTCCCCAAGCAAGTCCGGACTTCACGGATTTTATCCCGATGTAAAATCGGGAATCCCTGGCCGGGTGGCTGGTAACAATTTACTCAAATTTTTCCTTCTCAAACATCTCAACCATATACTCCTATCGTGTTTATGTAATGGATTGTTAAAGTCAACACCCTTCTTTGTGTCAGTACCAGGCTTCAGGGTCGGCAGATGTTTAATTAGCCATTGAACCATGTGAGGCAAAATTGACTGATTTTATTTAGCTTTCGGTAACCAAACGTGGAGAGCTATGCCAGAAATACTTTATAACGAAATCCCCTCGCTCGATTTAGCCGATTTCAATTCGGGTGATGAGAACCGCAAGAAAAAATTTGTGGCCGACCTGGGGGCCGCCTATAACAACATAGGCTTTGTAGCAATTAAAAATCATTTTCTTAGTAACGACCTGCAGGATAAGCTTTATACATCAGTAAAGAAATTTTTCTCATTGCCCGATGAGGTAAAAAGAAAATACGATGCCACTCATATAGCCGGTCAGCGTGGCTATACCGGTAAAGGAAAGGAGCACGCTAAAGGACGCAACACAGGCGACCTCAAAGAATTTTATCATGTTGGGCAGGATCTTCCGTCAGAAGAATTGAAAAGAGAAAACTATCCGGCCAACGTATGGCCTTCAGAAGTGCCTGAGTTTAAAACATATTCCACGGAAGCTTTTCAACAATTGGAGAAAACCGGCTTGCTGATGTTGCAAGCGATAGCCATATACCTGGGCTTGCCGGAGCATTACTTTGATGATAAAGTGAAAAAAGGAAACAGCATTCTTCGTGAGATTCATTATTTCCCTATTGATGATCCCGATTCAGTTCCACCCGAGGCAGTCCGTGCAGCCGAACATGGCGACATCAATCTCATCACATTATTAATGGGTGCCAGTGCCGAAGGCTTGCAGGTGTTGAGGAGAGATGGCAAATGGATTCCCATCACGGCCTTGCCTAATCAACTGGTTGTAAACGTTGGCGATATGCTCGAAAGGCACACCAACCGAAAATTAAAATCTACGATTCATCGTGTAGTCAATCCGCCACGAGAAAAAATGAATACCCCACGCTTCTCTATTCCATTCTTCATGCACCCGCGCTCTGAAATGGATTTAACTGTGTTACCTGGCTGCGTTGATAAAGACAATCCGAAGCAATTTGAAGATATTACTGCGGGTGATTTTCTAAATCAACGTTTGGCCGAAATCGGCCTGAAAAAATAATATCACTGCGTGTTTCAACGCGTCCGATATTTTATTTTTTTACGCGATGTGCTCACCCTGGCATTAACAGCCTTTGGTGGACCACAAGCACATATTGCCTTATTTCAAAAGCAACTTGTAGAAAAGCGCAGATATCTTTCGGAAGAAGACTTACTTGAATTGAATTCATTGTGCCAGATTCTGCCTGGCCCGAGTTCAACGCAAACATTAACTGCCATTGGTTACAAGATTGGAGGGCCTAACCTGGCCTATTTAACGTTACTTGTCTGGGTACTACCTTCCGTCATATTGATGGGTGCAGCCGGCATTTTTCTTTCGAGTATTCAGGAGAAAAACTGGTCGCTTGAGTTTACCCGGTTCATTCAACCCATGGCCGTTGGTTTTGTTGCTTATGCTGCGTACAGCAT
>JAKEEN010000274.1 GCA_022616575.1 Flammeovirgaceae bacterium | reverse complement strand
GGGGCCAAACACTTCTTCTTTTAACTGGTCATTCTCTATAAAATTTTTTGCATCTACGGTAGCCAACATAGGCCACCCTAAACTACTCCTTTCCTTCTGAGAGGTTGAGGGTGGGTAATTGCCATTCGATTTTTCCTCAGTTAAAACAACTACTCCGTTTTGCTGAAGAGAGGACTTTCTCTTTGAATAATAATTGCTGGTAATTCCTTCGTGCAACATGGGGGCCGGGTCAACTTGGCTCATTAATTCACTCAGTTGATTCGAAAAATCAGAAAGGTCGTTTCCCTTCACACCCAATAACAATCCCGGATTGGTACAAAACTGTCCGACACTTTGCGTAATGGAGTTAGCATACATTTCCGCAATTTTTCCTTTCCGGTTTTTTAATGCATCTGGAAATATAAAAACCGGATTGATGCTGCCCATCTCTGCATACACAGGGATTGGTTCATGCCGTTGATTAGCCAAATCAAAAAGCGCCTTGCCTCCCGCAAAAGAACCTGTAAAACCAACTGCTTTCACCAAGGGATGCTTAACAAGTTGCTTCCCCACCTCAAACGATTCGCCATGCACATGATAAAAAATACCAGAAGGCATGTTCGTCTTTTTGCAGGCACGAAGAATAGCATCGGCTACCATTTGCGAAGTTTCCGCATGCGCGGGATGGGCCTTCACAATAACCGGACACCCGGCAGCCAAAGCAGAAACCGTATCGCCTCCCGCTGTTGAATAGGCAAAAGGAAAATTACTGGCGCCAAAAACCACGACCGGTCCAATCGGAACAAGCATTTTCCTTAAATCAGGTTTGGAGCTCGGCATCCGATCGGGAATGGCGGTATCAATTCTTGCCTCCACCCACGAGCCTTCTTCAACCAAATCGGCAAACATCCGTAGGTGACTGGTTGTTCTCGTCCGTTCGGCATTTAAGCGAGGAAGTGTAAGATGTGTTTCGCGCTGAGCTATTTCAAGCAATGCACTGCCATACGCTTCAATTTCGTCAGCAATAACACGAAGAAACGTAGCCTTCTCTTCTCCACTTGTTTTACCGTAGGATTGAAAAGCGTGATGTGTACCTTTTACGGCATCATCAATTTCTATAGGGGTGGCGTCTGGGTATTTCATCTCTAAAGGCTTCAAGCTTCAAGCTACAAGCTTCAGGCAGATCACGCAAGATAAAAGCTTGTAGCTTGCAGCTTGTGGCTTGCAGCAGCTTGTTGATCTTCCGCGAAAGATTTCGTAATATTTGTATAAATCAACCAAAACATACTATGAGTGTTATCACTGATGTCGAAAAATGGGGCAATTCTCACAGACCGGGTTTCCTCGATATTTTCCGTATTGCTTTAGGTATTTATTTAACCTATAAGGGACTTCATTTCATTACCAACATGGATGAACTTGAAATGACAGCGGCTGGCACAAACACATATTTTGCTGGCGCAACCCTCGCTCATTATGTTGTATTTGCGCACATCCTGGGTGGTCCGCTGATTGCATTTGGATTATTTACACGAATTGTCAGTGTTCTTCAGCTTCCGATTTTAATTGGGGCCGTCATACTTGTTAACGCTCCTAAAGGATTTATGTCTGTAGGTAGTCACATGGAGCTGGAAATCTCGCTCATCATTCTCATCGGACTTATTGTTTTCATCGTGTTCGGAGCGGGACGTTATTCCATAGATGCAAAACGAAGAAGAGAGATGGCTGAAAAAGCGAAACTTGAAAGTTGAAAGCTCAAACTTTTCAACTTTGAACTTGTAACTTGATAATCGTTAACTCAGGAGGCATGCCGATTCTGCCAGGATAGCCAATGTACCCGTATCCACGATTAACATATAGATATTGATTCTCTTGTTGATACAATCCAGCCCATTGTTTGTACGCATATTGCGAAGGACTCCATTGAAAATTACCTAACTCAACGCCAAACTGAAACCCGTGCGTGTGTCCCGCGAACATCACATCAATGTCTTTATACTCCGTTCTTACTTGCGCATCCCAATGGCTTGGGTCGTGCGACAGTAAAAGTTTTACGGGTGCTCCTTCGGTACCGCGGTAAGCCTGATCTAATTTTCCGTACTTAGAAAATCTGCCGGCACCCCAATTCTCGATGCCGATCACAGCTATCGATTCCCCATTCAGCGTGATCATCCGGTTTTCATTCATTAATAAATTGTAATTCATCAATGAATGTGCTTCTATTAAATTTTTGAAATTATTTTGCTTCTCGCGGGTTGAACTCCACGAACGATAATCTCCGTAATCGTGATTACCTGTAACCGAATACACACCCAAAGGTGCTTTTACTTTATCAAAAATATCGATGTAATCTTTTACCTCAGCCGCTTCGTTATTGACCAAATCGCCTGTAAAGAAAATCAAATCTGGTTTTTGATCAAGTAACATATCTACCCCACCCTCTACGGCCGTCTTATTCCAGAAACTTCCGGAGTGTATATCAGAAATATGGCCGATCGT
Organism: Flammeovirgaceae bacterium; assembly: GCA_022616575.1. GTDB lineage: Bacteria > Bacteroidota > Bacteroidia > Cytophagales > Cyclobacteriaceae > JAKEEN01. Next base: position 593 of record JAKEEN010000274.1, on the reverse strand, counting down.
AATTCCATCGAATGATTTAGGAAGGTTGGGCAATGTCAGCGTCACTCGCTTCACGCGATAGTCATGAGCGCCCGAGATAATTCCAAAGGCCATCGTACCAAACGGAACGGCTGTGGCGACTAATGCAGTCTTCATTAAAAATTCTGAACGTGTAATTGACTCGCCAGCCAAGAGTTCACCAGCCCCTTTTTCAAAAAATGTCTTCGCCCATTTTACTAACCGGCCAAGGTCATCAACGAAGAGAACAACTACTCCAAAGATTTTGGAGAAGTAGGTGGCAACAAGCCCTGTAATCACCCAATTTCTGAAATTGGCATTGTACCGGTAAGGATCATCCAGCACCCACCACAGTAATGCTCCGATGCTCAACACCGTTGGAATCCAAAAAGCAATACGCCATAAATTTCTTGCTGTTGCCGAAAATTCTTTAGTAACCCCAACAACAGCCTGGTACACATAAAAATCAATCACCAAAAAAATGACAGTAAAGAAAAGCAATGTAATCATCCTGTTTCGCATAAAAAAAGGTCGTCTACTATAACAGAAGACGACCTTATTAAGTTTTTATTTTAGTTCAATGCTGGCTCCGGAGC
>JAKEEN010000042.1 GCA_022616575.1 Flammeovirgaceae bacterium | reverse complement strand
CTTGCGTCTGTTATTGAACCCTTGCTTCACTACCTGTACAAACAATGCTTCACTGCAGTCGAGCTTCTTTCGTTGGTTGCGCGTTAGGCGTATTACAGCCGACATAACATTAGGTGGCGGAGTAAAAGCACCTGGCGGAACTTTTAAAACCGGTTTGATATCATAGTAGGCCTGGAGCAACACACTTAAAATACCGTAGACCTTGTTGCCATGTTTGGACGCAATTCGATCGGCTACTTCCTTCTGCAACATGCACACTACCTGATCTACCTGATCTCTGTACTTTAAAACATGAAAAAATATCTGCGATGAAATATTGTACGGGAAATTGCCTATGATGGAAAAAGGTTTACCGAATACAGTATTCAGATCAAGTTCCAAAAAATCGCCCTCGATAATCTTTCCATCCAGTGCCGGGAAATTAGTTTTCAGGTACTGCACCGACTCTCTGTCAATCTCAACAACTTTAATATCGATGGGATCACGCTCCAACAAAAAGACCGTAAGAACCCCCATGCCTGGTCCAATCTCCAGGACAGAACTCCCTGGTGAAAGGACCAGCGCTTCCACAATCTTTCTGGCCGTATTTTTATCGTGCAAAAAATGTTGCCCCAGCGATTTCTTCGGACGAACCTTATTCATCATCAATTCAAAAAGTCAAGATTCCAAAATTAAAGGTTAAGTTTGGTTAATCTTAATCTGGAATTTTGAATTTGTAATTTTGAATATGAATAAACCCCGCATCGGCATTTCGCTTGGCGACTTAAATGGCATTGGCCCGGAAGTAGTGATTAAAGCACTGGCCGACTCACGTGTTACAAACTTATTCACTCCCGTTATTTATGGATCATCGCGCGTGCTATCATTCTATAAAAAAATTGTAAACCTCGAAGAATTCAATTACAGCCAGGTAAAAACCAAAGGTCAGTTTGCTGCCAAGAGTATTAATGTGGTGAATTGCTGGGAAGATCAAATTGAAATCATTCCTGGTAAAGCAAGCACCGATTCTGGAAGAGCGGCATGGTTGGCACTCAAAACCGCCACTCAAGAATTGAAAGAAGGCCTACTTGACGCCTTAGTGACTGCCCCTATCGATAAACACACCATACACAGCAACGATTTCCCTTACAAAGGCCATACAGAATTTCTAACCGAATTTTTTGGCGTTAAAGATAGTCTTATGCTCATGGTGAGCGAAACGTTACGGGTCGGCTTAGTAACAGGCCACATTCCTATTAAAGATGTTGCCGCACAAATCACAAAGGAGAAAGTAGAAACTAAATTGAGATTACTTGAACAATCGTTAAAACAAGACTTCGGAATTTCAAAACCTAAAATGGCTGTGCTGGGCCTTAACCCCCATGCAGGTGACAATGGATTGATTGGAACAGAGGATGATCAGATTATTAAACCCGTAGTACAGGACTTTAAGAATAAAGGAAAATTAGTTTTCGGCCCGCTTCCAGCCGATGGCTTCTTTGCTACCAGTCAGCATGGTCGCTTCGATGGTATCTTAGCCATGTATCATGATCAGGGCCTGGTGCCTTTCAAGTCGCTGGCTTTTGATACAGGCGTTAATTTCACAGCCGGACTGCCGGTGGTGCGCACTTCACCTGATCATGGAACAGCTTATAATCTTGCAGGCAAGAATCAGGCACGGGAACAATCGATGCTAAAAGCTTTGTTCACTGCAGTGGATATTGTGACCAGCAGACTTCCGCAGTTGACAGAAAAATAAATCCATTCATATAACTTTTTCACCCTGCCATCGCTCATTCTCTTAATAGCAACTCCTTTTATATATTTTGCGCCAACCAAATGTTGAAATGGATATCATAACAAAGAAACAATTAAACATTCTTATACAACTCGCGGAAGCAGACAAACATTTTGCACGGGTAGAGCGCGACATGATTTTTAAGATTGCCAAAGAAAGATCTTTTCCCGAAGACCAGGTTCATCAACTTATCCGCAACCCCGAACCGATTGAATCGCTAGGGGCGCTCTCGCCCGACCAAAAGTTTGAATACCTTAAGTCCATTATTGAATTAGTCCTGGTCGATCAAAATGTCTTCGAAAGCGAGATTATCTTTTGTAAGAACATTGCCATCAAGCTGGGCTTCAAGAAAAGTATCATCGATTTCTTCATGCAAAACCTCGACCGGAGGGACGATCCTGAGTTCAAAAGCGAGGCGCTCAGTCAATACATCTAAACTTTTAAATTCTCATTAATTCTTCTAAATTTGCCGACTATTTTGCTTAGGAAGGGCAATTTTGGCGCTTTTTAAGGCATGTTTTGGGTTCGGATAAAGACCGAACTGCTGTTTATGAAGGGTTTTAAGGTAAATATCACAGGCCTCAGCAACAAAATCCATCAGTTTGACTACCATCTGACTGATGCTTTTTTCAAGAGTTTTGGCAGTGATACCATCCACCAGGGAGACTTTACAGTGAATGTGGCGCTCAACAAACACGAAACGTTTTTAGAGGCCGACTTTAAAATATCTGGCAAAACAAGCCTTGTGTGCGACCGAAGTTTAGAACCGTTTGACTTCCCGATTGAAACCGGGAGAAAGATCGTTTTCAAATACGGAGATGAAAACAAAGAGTTGAGCGATGAGATTGTGATGATCAGCCGCGATACTGACCAGCTTGATTTAGGACAGTATATGTATGAGTTCATCACCCTTGAAATTACGATCAAAAAGCTTCATCCAAAATATAAAGATTAAGACGAAAGTGAAGGCGAAGGCAGAATAGTTTTTACATCAGAGACTGAGCTATCAGACAAAGATGAAGACCCAAGATGGGCCGCATTAAAAAAATTGAAACAGTAACGTTTAATTATATAGAGTTATGCCAAATCCGAAACGAAAAACCTCGAAAACACGGAGAGATAAAAGAAGGACACACTACAAAGCTACTCCAAAACAGTTAGCGGTGTGCCCTACCACCGGTGAACATCACCTGCCCCACCGTGCTTTCTGGCACGAAGGGAAACTTTACTTTAAGGGTAAAGTGGTGATGGAAAAAGAAGTATTAGCTTAATTGAGCGGATGTGAATTACTCCACTGTGAATCGGTATACACCGGCCAAACAGCTTTGTAGTAAGTATTGCATCGTTTAGTTAATATCCTCTTTCACTATGCTCGGTTTTTGCCGGGCATTTTATTTTTTATTTGAACCCAAAAAAGCAATGAATAAAATCAGAGCGGCAATTACAGGCGTAGGCGGTTATGTTCCGGATTATGTGCTAAGTAATAAGGAACTGGAGAAAATGGTGGAAACTACTGATGAGTGGATTACATCCCGAACTGGAATCAAAGAAAGAAGGATATTAAAAGGGGAAGGACTGGGAACTTCATATATGGGCATCAAGGCAGTGCAACAACTGCTTGAGAAGACAAAGACAAGTCCGCTTGAAGTAGACCTTATCATCTGTGCTACGATCACTCCCGACATGCCGTTCCCGGCAACCGCCAATTTAATTGCCGCTGAAGTGGGCGCCACCAATGCCTTTAACTTCGATATCAGTGCTGCCTGCTCAGGTTTTATCTATGCACTTACAACAGGTGCTAAGTTCATCGAATCGGGTGTGTACAAAAAAGTGATTGTTGTGGGGGGCGATAAAATGTCATCCATTATTAATTATCAAGACAGAACTACGTGTATCATTTTTGGCGATGGCTGTGGAGCCGTGATGTTGGAGCCAACAACCGAGCATTTCGGTATCATCGATTCTATTCATCGTAGTGATGGAAACGGAGCGCAATTTTTAAATATGAAAGCAGGTGGAAGTCGCATGCCTGCTACAAGAGAATCGGTAGATGCACGACTTCATTATGTTTACCAGGAAGGAAGTACTGTCTTCAAATTTGCCGTAACTAACATGGCTGATATTTCTGCCAAAGTAATGGAACGCAATGGTCTAAAAGGAAGCGACATCGCCTGGCTCGCACCGCATCAGGCGAACAAACGCATCATTGACTACACGGCCGAGAGAATGGGCATCACCGAAGATAAGGTAATGATGAATATTGAGAAATATGGCAATACTACCGCAGGCACAATTCCGCTTTTGCTTTGGGATTATGAAAAGAAGCTAAAGAAAGGCGATAACATTATTATTGCTGCATTTGGCGGAGGCTTTACATGGGGCGCTATCTATGTGAAGTGGGGGTATAACAGTTAATCGTTAATCGTTAATCGTTTAATCGTAAGGAAAAAATTGTAAATCAAAAATCGTAAATCGTAAATACTAAATGGCAACTATCTCTGATCTAAGCAAAGGCAACTACATCCGTTACAACGGTGAAGTAGTTCAAGTGGAAGAACTATTACATCGCACGCCTGGTAACCTGCGGGCATTTTATCAAGTGAAGATGAGAAATATCCGCAACGGTAAAGTAGTGGAAAACCGCTTCCGTCCTGGCGATGAGGTAGAACAGTTGCGTGTTGAAACCAAAGAATATCAATACCTCTATGCCGATGGCGACAGCCTGGTATGTATGGATAACGATACATTCGATCAAATCTACATTGATAAGACTTTGCTTGGCGATTCTGTGAACTACATTAAAGAGGGTGTCACCCTTTTAATTGTATTTGAGAATGGTACCAATCCATTAACGGCAGAAGCACCTGCACATGTGGTATTAGAAGTTACGTACACCGAACCTGGCATTGCCGGTGATACAGCCACCAGAACCTTAAAGGCCGCAACCATCGAAACAGGTGCGGAAATTCGTGTTCCTCTCTTTATTAACTCTGGCGAAAAAATTAAGGTAGATACACGCACAGGTGAGTACATTGAAAGGGTAAAAGCTTAATTCACTAAAATTTAGTTACTTTATGAGCAAAGCTCGACCAACTAAAACCAAAGACAAACCCGCCAAGGCATCTGCCACAACGGGCACAAACCCATCAGAAATGAAAACAAGTGAAATCCGCGACCTGATTGATTTCATATCGAAGTCAGGCCTTAATGAAGTAAACATCGAAACCAAAGAACTTAAACTTTCTATTAAGAAGGAACCCGATCAAAAAATACTAAAGGCCTCCGCGCCTGTTATGGCCGCCCCCGTTGCTGCCATGCCAACCATTGCGGCTCCTGCAACGGCCGCAACAGCACCGAAAGCCGAGAAAGCAGCAGCACCCGGAAAGAAAACAGTGGAGATTAAATCACCGATGATCGGAACCTTTTATCGTTCCGCAAATCCCGATTCACCTCCTTTTGTTTCTGTGGGTGATAAAATCTCTAAAGGCCAAACGGTATGCATTATTGAGGCCATGAAACTCTTCAATGAAATCGAATCAGAAGTTTCCGGTACTGTAGTGAAGGTGATGGTAGAGAATGCTACTCCGGTAGAATATGAGCAGTTACTTTTTGTAGTGGAACTCGACTAAATAAAATTTCAAATATCAAATTCCAACTCTCAGACAGTGCTTGTTTAATTTTTTGGAATTTGTTTATGATTTGATAATTGTTATTTGAGATTTTCCTAAAAGGATTTTATGTTCAAAAAAATATTAATAGCTAACAGGGGAGAAATCGCTCTTCGCGTTATCCGTACATGTAAAGAAATGGGCATCAAAACGGTAGCTGTGTATTCAACGGCAGATCGAGAGAGTCTTCATGTTCGTTTTGCTGATGAAGCGGTTTGTATTGGGGCTGCCCCTTCAAAAGAATCATACCTGAATATTCCCCGCATTATTTCGGCTGCTGAAATTACCGCCCCCCGATCGCGACCGAGCGCTTGTCCGTGGCCGAGGACGGCCGCGTGGTCTACGCGTTGCGGCGTCGCTGGAAGGACGGGACGCGAGCCGTGGCCTTCGATCCGCTCGACCTCCTCGCCCGCCTGGCTGCGCTGGTGCCCCGGCCGCGGACCCATCTCCTGACCTATCACGGAGTGCTGGCG
>JAKEEN010000005.1 GCA_022616575.1 Flammeovirgaceae bacterium | reverse complement strand
GCAAGAATTTTTTTTATATCATATTGAGCAATGGCCGAAATGCTGCCAATAATTGCAGTACTGATCCCTGCCAAAGCAACTATATTCAAAGTAACAGGAGTAAATAAAAAGTGGACTCTAAGCAACAGATAAACACCTGCAGCCACCATAGTAGCTGCATGGATCAGCGCTGAAACCGGGGTGGGGCCAACCATGGCCGATGGCAACCAACTGAAGAGGGGCAACTGGGCTGATTTTCCAATGACTCCGCAGAAAATGCAAAGGGATGCCATAGCAAACCAATCAGCGGAGTCTAATGTGCTGAGTTCAGTGATGCTGAATGTGCGTGTTTGCGAATAGATAAGCAGTAATCCGACTAAGAAAATCACATCGCCCACACGATTGAATAAAAATGCTTTAAGCGATGCAGTGCCTGCCTCTTCCTTTTCAAACCAATGTCCAATCAAAATATAAGAAGCAAAGCCAACCAATTCCCAGAAAATAAAAAGCAGTAGCAAGTTGTCTGCTACTACAACACCGGCCATAGAAAAAGTAAAAAAGCCGAGCATACCGAAGTAGCGTTTTAGTCCTTTGTGCTTTGTGATGTATCCAATGGAATATAAGTGCACAATCCATGAGATAGCATATACCACCATGAGCATGGTGACAGATTCACCTCTCAATTTAAGATCAACGCTAAAGTCTGCAGTGCCGACACTGAACCATCGAAATGTAAATCCTGAAATACCGTCTGAATAAAATAAAAGTGTAGCAGAGACAAGGCCGACACTCATGACTGCCGTGGCAAGCCAGGGAATTAATTTTTCAAGTCGATTCGGTATGAGAAAAGATATAATAAAAGAGATAAATGGCAGCGCTAACGCAATTAAGAGGATATATAAATCAGATTTCTCCATGCTATCCTTTTAGTTCACTCACCTGATCAGTAATTGAGGTATTGTAATATTTATAGACCTTGTAAATAATGGCAAGGCCAACAGCTGCTTCGCACACGGCAACAACAATAATGAAGATCGCGAAAAATTCTCCTTGCTGAGAGTTCATCGTATTCTGATTAAATGTTACCAAATTAATATTGGCAGCATTCAGCATCAATTCGATGCCCATCAGTACCATAATTGCATTTTGCTTAACAATTACAATAACCAGCCCGATGGAAAAAAGAGAGATGCTTAGGTATATAGAGGGGAGTAGCGGCATCAGTTTTCTTTTTTTATGGGCGAGGAAGAAATAACAGCTGCACCGACAAGGGCAAGCAACAAGAGTAATCCGGCAACTTCAAAAGGTAATGCAAAATCGCTCATTAGGTTTTTACCCGTTTGTTGCATCAAAGCGTTTGTCGGGTTAGCATGAGGTGTTACAATATTAATCTCATTGCTTGTTTTCACAAGTAAGAAGCAAAAACCAGCACCCAATAAAAGTCCCACCATCCAGCGTGCGTTACTTACTTGTAGGGGCTTACCCGATGTGCTATTGGTGAGCATGATGCCAAAAACGATGAGCACCACAATGCCGGCTGCATAAATCAACAATTGAGTAACAGCAAGCCACTCTGCCATCGAGAAGATGTAAACGCCAGAAAGCGAAACCAGGCAAACCAAAAGGAATAAAGCTGCGTGAAGTAAATTTTTTGTCAGCAAAATTCCCAGTGCCGAGAATACTGCCAGTACACAAAAGGCGTAAAAAATGATGAAGAGCAAGTTCATAATTCTCCTGCGGGTTTAATCTTTGGTTTGAAAACAGGTCGTGTGGGTTTGACTTCACCGGTGCCTGAGGGTACAACTGTTTTTTGAGTAAGATGTTCCTCCCAATTTTTTTTCTTTTCTTCAATCTGGGCGGCTGTCATATCGGCAAAGGAAAAGGTATGCTGATTGATGTCATAGACGCTGAAATCAAATTCGGGTGTCATGGTTAAACACTCAGTCGGGCAAACGGTGGTGCACAGTCCGCAGAAGCAACATTTGCCCATATCGATATCAAACCTGGCAGCATAAATTCTTTTGGGGGTTCCGTCAGAAGTTCTACCAAATTCTTCCGGTGATTTGATAGGCTCTATGGCAATGCAGTTAACGGGACAAATCTTCACGCACTTATCGCAAACAATACAATCGTCAATTTCATTGTGCAGTTTATACCTTCCTGTTTCGGGAATGGGTAATGAAACATGCGGGTATTGGATGGTGGCTATCCCTTCAGGTTGTTGAAAGTAATCTGCGTTTTTTATAAAGACGGGCTTTTTACTTTTTATGGAAGTTCGCAAGTTCCTGAACGTTATGGAGAGTCCGGTTGCCAGTGAGGTAATACTGGATAGCCAGTTTCGCCAATACGATTTTTTTGCTTGCATGTCTGCGAAGTTAATTGTTATCCGTTAATTGTTAATCGTGTGTGTGCCACCAGTGACCTGGGCATGTTCTTGTCCAAGGCTCTTGCACCTGTTTAACTGATAACCATTAACTTAACTAAAAACAGATAACGAACTACGCTTTGGGCACAGAGAAGTAGAAAGTGCTTCCTTTACCCTCTTCACTTTCGACCCAGATGCGGCCTCCATTTTTCTCCACAAACTCTTTGCAAAGAATTAAACCAAGTCCGGTTCCTTTTTCATTGGCGGTGCCCCGGGTTGTGTAAGGAGCTGTTTTATCGAACAGCATTTTTTTGATTTCGGGTTTTATTCCAATACCGTTATCATCCACAGAAACGACAATTTCTTTTCCTTCTTCTTTACCGGCAACTTTTACGGTGCCCCCGTCATTGGTAAACTTAATGGCGTTGGTAATTAAGTTTCGGATTACCAGGTTGATGGTATTAGCATCCGCAAAGCCAGTTAGTGATGGAGAAAGCTCATTCTTAAAATTGAGGTGTTTACCCTGAGTTGACCCCAGAAGCTGAATATTTTCTTCAACAATGCTATAGAGGTTAATAGGGGCCGGTTGCAAATTGATTTTATCCATTTGCAGGAGTGTCCAGTCTAACAAGTTATTGAGAAGGGTACGGGTATGGTTAAACCTGCTTTTTAGCTCATTTAAATGCGTTGGCATTTCTTCTTGTTTAACTGCACCCTTGTCCATCAGGTCAATTAATCCAGCCAGTGCATTGATAGGCGATCGCAAGTCGTGTGAAATAATAGAGAAGAATTTATCCTTTACCTGGTTGAGTTTTTCCAGTTCTTCGCTTCTTCGTTCCATGTCTTCCTGATGTTGCAAAAGAAGCATATTGATCTTCCGTCTGCGTTGGCCGCTGCGGTAAACGGTTACTAAAAGAATAGCAGCCAATGCCGTAGCCACCACTAATACATTGCGTAGCAACTCCTGTCTCTTCAACTCCAGTTTCCGCTGATCTTCTTTTTGAGTTAGCGTGGCTATCTGGGCATCCTTTGATTCAGTTACAGATTTCATCTCCTCCCGCAAAAGGTTTTCCTCCATCTCGTTGTTTTGAAGGCTATCCTCCATTTGCTTAAACTGCTTGAAGAAGCCGTATGCCTTCTTGTAGTCGCCTTTATTTTCCCAGAGCAGGGCCAACTGGTTATAGCAGCGAACCTCCAGTACCCGTGCATTGAGGCTGCCTGCTGTTATCAGACTCTTTTCTATAAGCGGGAGGGCCTGATCATATTTCTTTTGCATGATTAACGCGCGACTTTTGCCGAGTTGGGCATCGGCCATTCCATAGCTGTTGCCGTTACGTTGATGCAGGTTGATAACAGAGTCGGAATATTGAATTGAAAGATCATAATTACCTTTCTCTGAATATATTTTGGCGATTTTAGTCAGCGTGCGCGACTCCAATTCACCAATCTGAAACTTTCTGGTAAGGGCAAGAGATTGCGTAAGCATTTCAAGGGCTGAGTCATACTTACCTACGCGCATGTAAACGTCTCCGAGTTCATCTAATGTGTAGGCTGGCCCCGTTTCATCATTGATCAGTGCGCTGATTTTGCCGGCAATTTTCAAATGGGAAATAGCCCGGTCATATTGACCCAACTCTTTAAATACGCGCCCTACGTTGTGAATACCCACGGACATGAATAGCGAGTCACCGGTCTTTTGAGAAAGCCTGTATGTGTCGGTGAAGTACCGGTAGGCATCATCGTATTTACCCAGATCGTAGTAGTCATTGCCAACGGAATTCAATCCGATGATTAAATAAGAACTGTCGCGTGTTATCAGTGCGGCTTCAACGCTTAAATTATCGTACTTAAAGGCACTTGTAAAATCTCCTGTAAGGGAACCATAACTACCCAATTGGTAATATGCCAAAATTTTTCCCCATACATAACCCTTCTTCTCAGCAAGAGCCAACGCTTCATTGGCATAGGCTTTCATTTTTGCCAGGTTGGTGTAGTTGTGAAGAGATGCTAAATCGGTAAGTGCTAATACTTTTAGCGAGTCACTTATTTCGGTTTGTAAAACCTTTTGTAAGCTGTCAATTTTGGACTGACTAAAGCCCCAATGGCAAAAAAGAACAAAAAGTATGACTAGAACTAACCTCACGAATTGATTATTAAAGTCCAAAATCCAAATAAAATCAGAAAAAGCAAAGCGGCCGGGGTAAGATATTGCCAACTTACGCGCATGAGTTGATCTACTCTCAGCCTCGGGTAGGTCCATCGAATCCACATTTGCATGGCCACAAAGAAAAATGATTTCAGAACCAACCAACATGCTCCCCACAGAATTGAACCGCTGGTCCATTCGGCAAGTTTGATCTCGCCAATATTGGGCAAAGGTGAATTCCAACTGCCAAAGAATAGGATAGTACCTAACATACTTACCAACAACATCATGGCATACTCAGCAAGCATGATAACCGCCCAACGAAAGCCTGAGTATTCCGTCATAACACCGGCTACTAATTCACTTTCTGCTTCCGGTAAATCAAAAGGCGCTCGATTTGATTCAGCGAGCGATGCAATAAAGAAGATTATCCAAACAAGAAAAAGAAGGGGCATCTTAAAAACATTCCAGGTTAAAAAACCTCCTGCTGATGAAACATCAATGCTTAATGCAGAAAGGCCAAACAAATAAACCGGATTCGGTTGAACACTTTGCTGCCTCGAAATTTCCTGCAGGTCTAGTGTTTGACAGACCATACATACAGTAAGCACAGAAAGCCCAAGCGGTACCTCGTACGATATGATTTGAGCGGCCGCCCGGAAGGCACCCAGGGTGCTGTATTTGTTATGAGAGCTCCAGCCGGCAAAAAGAATAAACACAACATCGAGCGAGATAATGGCAAGCAGCATAAAGGCGCCTGAAAAAACTGTGGAACCAGACCAGGTGGAGGAAACCGGTATAAAGGCGAACCCCGCAAAGACAAAAATAAAAATAAGCAATGGCGATAACCTGAATAACCAGCCTTGTGCTTTGTCTGGAACGATGTCTTCTTTCTGGATTAGCTTTAACAAGTCGGCCACCGTTTGAAACATCCCCTAAGGCCCTGTTTCCATCGGCCCCAGTCGTCCTTGAATAAAAGCAGAAATTTTTCGCTCCGCATAAATTGCTATGACGGAGTAGGCTATTAGCAACGGCAGATAGAATAACAACGTGCTCAAAGCAACCGGAATTAGGGAAGCTTAAAAATGCGGAAAATAGTAATTAAAAGTGCTGCAAAATCAATATAAATGGTACATCGAGGCTGATTAAGAATTTTAATGAAGCCATTTTTGGCAGATTTTTCTACCTCCACAGCGTCATTTTTTCCAGGTGAACTTTTTGCTTGAAGAAGATTTTAGTGGAGGTCTCAAATGAGTCGGTATAATCGGAAACAAAGAAGTGGTCGGCTGTGTGTGGTTGCGAGGCAAGAATGTCTTGTTGTGTCAGGTAATCCTTCAATGCTTGTGCTACGATTTCCGAGGAATCAAGAATGGTGATTCCACCTTTGTACAAATCCTGAATTTCTTTTTTAATAAGCGGATAGTGGGTACAGGCAAGTATCAAAGCTTCAATATGTTGAAGGTGTTCATCTTCCAGGTATTGGGCAATAATTTCATGGCTGATCTGGTTGTTAAAGAATCCTTCTTCGATCATTGGCGCCAGCAACGGGGTTGCCAGCGACTTGAGGGTAATGCCCTTGTTGGCTTCTTCTATTTTCCTGGTATAAACATCCGATTGCACGGTACGTTTGGTGCCGATTAGGCCAAGCGTTCTTCCGGCAAACTGATGGGTAACCAACTTAACCATCGGGTCAATTACATTAATAACCATGGCATCATGCCGGACATATTCTTTAAGAAGCTCATAGGCAGCTGAGCTTGCCGAGTTACAGGCAATTACTATAACCTTGCAACCCTTTTTCAAAAGGACATCGGCAATCTTTATAGAGTAGGCTTGAATGGCTGCTTCAGATTTATCTCCATACGGAAGATGGGCAGTATCGCCAAAATAGATCATGTTCTCATTGGGCAACAATTTTTTGATGGCCCTGGCCACCGTCATGCCACCAATGCCGCTATCAAAAATACCGATGGGTTGATTTTTTGTTTTCGAAGATTGCATCATGCAAAGACTCTGAAAGAATTGTATTTTTAATAAAAATCTGTTCTTGAGAAAGCTACTGTTTATAGTTGCTTTAATGTTTGGCGGCAAGATACTATGTATTGCCCAAATACATAATTATGATTCCCTGGTTCAGGCTTCAGATTCTGCCGGGCTTTATGCCCAGCTCGAAAAAACGAAACTTTTCTGGAATGATCTCAACCAACAAGAATTTGATGAACTGGCTATTTCGATCAGCAAAAAATTTCTGGAGTTCAAAGACCCTGAAAAGCAATTTCACTCCATGCTATTCCTGGCAAGGTACCTTAGCGACAGAAAACTCTACCCTAAAGCCGGGTTGCTAATGCGCACCACTATGGAATTGTCAGATCAGATCGGTAAAAAAGTGTATAGAGGAGAGCTTGTTTTTGAACTGGCCAACATATACCGTCAAATAGAACCCTCCTTAGCTATTCCGTATTACGAAGGGGCCGTAGAGCTCTTCCAACAGTCGGGTCGCTTGTCAGACCTTGCTGCTGCATATTATGAGTATTCGATTTTACTGTTCAGAAATAATGATTTTAGAGGAGCTATTTCTAAAGCGCATAACACAGATTCCGTATACGCCCTGGTCAGTCCACTATCAGAAGGCATGAAATTATATTGGATTAGTTGCCTCAAT
>JAKEEN010000041.1 GCA_022616575.1 Flammeovirgaceae bacterium | reverse complement strand
GTGGTATAATTCATTATCACCACCAAAGTAGGTGGCCTCAGTTTGAGGATGAGGCTCAACAACCGGTTCATTTTCGGAACATGAAGTCAATAAGAAAAAAAATAAGAGTGGGTAAGCGAAGTAAATAAGTTTCATAAAGGGTTGTTTGTTTTTATAAACCCGTTAGCATCCAAAGTTTATGCCAAATCGGACTAAATCTTTAACTTGAATAAAGATTTTGCAAGCAAATGGATCATCTGACCGTTAAAGAAGCGCTACCAATTTTTTACACAGACTACGAATTGAAGCCGGATGGCGGGGTAGCTGATAATTCAGTAAAAGTAACGCTTATAAAAGGCTTTTCTATTTACATCCCCAATTTTGAGGCAAGGAAAAAAGTGGTACTAAAACATGACATTCACCACTTGGTTACAGGATACACAGGTGTTATGAAAGGCGAAACTGAAATTAGCGCCTGGGAATTATCTACAGGATGTTACAATAACTGGGTAGCATTCAGTATTAATACTTATGGAATGATGATGGGCGTTCTCTTCAACCTGAGGGGAGTATGGAAGGCCTGGCTTAGAGGAAAACAAACAACCAATTTGTATAACAAAAAGTATAAACTTGATGAATTACTTAACAGAAGGGTCGGTGATATTAAAAATGAACTGGGATTGTCGGATGAACCCAGTCCGTCTAAAAATTTAATGAGCTCCTTTCTTTCCTTTGTTGGGTTTTTAATTTTCGGAACACTCTTTTCTTTGATTTCAATAGTGCTGGTCCCTTTTGCTTTACTCTACTCTTTGTTTATAACAATCCGGAACATGTGGTAAAAGTCTTAACAACCCAGGTACTCATAATCGGTGCCGGGCCAACGGGTTTGATGGCAGCCAATCAGTTAAGCAGGTTCGGTATTGATTTTATTATTGCCGACACAAAATCAGGACCAACCAAAGAGTCTAGAGCAATTGCAGTTACTGCCCGAAGCCTTGAAATCTACCAACAAATGGGAATAGTTCAGGAAGCGATTTCTGGTGGAAAGCCAATCACCTTTTTTAACCTGTACTCAAATGGAAAGCTTAAAGGAGAGGTGAAGATTGGTGAGATCGGCAAAGGTCTTTCTGAATTCAGTTATATGCTGACTTTTGAGCAAAGTAAAAATGAAGAGCTTCTTGCTTATCAATTGGTCAGGCAAGGAAAAGTAATTTACTGGAACTACGAGTTTATAGAACTTAAGGAGCACAAAGAGAAAATCCGTGCTGTACTTAGTCATGATCACGAGTTTACAGAAGTAAATGCTGCTTATCTCATTGCGTGTGATGGAGCTAACAGTGCGGTACGTCAACAATTAAATTTTAGCTTCAAAGGCGGAACATACAGTCATAAGTTCTTTGTTGCGGATACGGTGATGAAGTGGAACCTGGCGTACAACCGATTGATTATTGCACCGGGTGATCAAAACTTCTGCGCATTCCTGCCACTGTATAGTGATGGCGGCTACCGGGTTATTGGAACATTACCAAAAAAATATTTTAACAAAGAAGATATTTCCTTTCAGGACATCAAACGTATAGTAATTAATACACTTGGATTAGACGTAGAATTTGAATCCGTTCATTGGTTTTCAACATACAAACTTCATCATCGGGGAGTAGATCACTTTAGTGATGGGAGGGTTTTCCTGGCTGGCGACAGTTCCCACATCCACAGTCCGGCTGGCGGACAAGGTATGAACACGGGATTACAAGATGCTTACAATCTTTGCTGGAAGTTGGCCTTGGTTCTGCAAGGCCACGCCAAGCCAACCTTATTAAATACATACAATGAAGAGAGGCTTCCGTTTGCAAAGTGGTTGCTTCAATTCACAGACAGAGGGTTTAACATCATGACCAGTGACAAGTGGTTTGTTAAAATCTTCAGGAAATATATTGCATTAAATTTTGCTAAACCCGTTTTGAAAAACCCCTGGATAAGGCCCATAATTTTTAAAGTCATTTCTCAGATTTGGTATTCATATCATAGCCGATCACTCTCAAAGTCTGTCAGTGGTCAAAGGTTAAGGTTTAAAGCAGGCGACCGTCTTCCATTTTTTTCAGAAGGAAATATTTATCCTAATTTCACCAAGGCCTCATTTCATTTGCTCCACGTTGATTTTACGCCCTTATCTGTTGAATTGAGAGCCAAAATCATCATGTCTTTCCCGTTTCCGATTAACCTGGTTGAAGCTGATCTAAACCACTCATGGAAAAAATTAGGAGTTACCCGCGAACTTTTTATTCTTGTAAGACCTGATAATTATATTGGTTTTATTTCTGATTCATTGGATGAGATCAAAACCAGAAAGCACCTTGAAAAGCATTTCATCTACAGAATTTGAGTTATTAAAATTCACGAATGAACGCAGACATCGGCACCTTGTTTGAATCTGATTTTTACCGAATTCTGGATTTCAAATGCCGTTGTGTGGACTGCCGTACATCGAAGCCAGAATACAGCGAGTCGTTCTGCATCAGTTTTGTTCGAAAAGGGAATTTTTTGTTTAATGTATTTCGTCAGTCGCTTGACTCGTACAGTGGATGTGTACTGGTTACCAAGCCCGGATATGAACGTACTGTAACCCATACGCATACCATTCCGGACGAATGCACTATCATCGATTTTAAAAACTCATTTTACCCGGAACTTCTTGAACATTACGGAGCCATTAAGTTTTTTAACGATCAGGATCTGCACTCTACATTGGTAAAAACAAATGCTGATACAGAATTCCTTCACTTCACTATGATGCGTTTGCTCATGGCCGGATCGGCCAGTAAATTGGAAATTGATAACCTGGTAATGGAGATTGTTCACAAGGTGCTCAATAATATTACAGACTATCAGCCTGATTTTAAAATTGATGCGCGCTTAAAGAAAAATCATTTAGTCACCATCGAGCGTGCCAAAGACTACATCACCAATCATTTTGTGGATGATATCTCACTTTATGAAATCGCAGACTATGCCTATGTAAGTCCTTTTCACTTTAGTCGCATATTCAAAACATTTATTTCGTATACCCCTCATCAGTTTTTGCTGTCCATTCGATTGAAAAACGCTGAATTGCTTTTGAGAAATACCCCATTACCGGTGGCTGATGTTGCCTTTGCCTCCGGTTTTAACAGCATCGAATATTTTACCTCGGCATTTCGTCAAAAGTTTAAGAACCCACCGGCCAAATTCAGATCCTTAAAGGCCATGGCGTAAAAAAAGCAAGAATTCTTAAGTCGTTAGAAAAGGCTCACTTTAGTTTTGGCTCACTAAATTATACAACGATGAAAGAAATATTATTAGCAACCCTGGAAAACTCCAGGAGGTACACCTTAGCAGTCGCTGAAACTATGCCAGACAATTTATTTAGGGTGCCGGGTGGAATTTTGTCGAATTATTAAGCCACATCGCTTACGGAATCAATTGGTGGGAAGCCAACTTTGTAAAAGGTGAAAAGACAGAATGGAATCCAACTGCTCCTGCTGATTCCAAAAGCGAAATGGTTATGCTTTTAAACCAATTTTATGATTCATTGAAGGAAACCATTCAAAAAATAAATCTCACAGAGCAAACAATGATGGGTTTTTATGCCACTCTTGATCATATTACTCATCATCGCGGACAAGCAGTTTTTTATTTACGGGCTCAACACATTGCACCTCCGGAATATATGTACTAAATAAATCCAAAAATATGGCTGTTTACCTGATCAATAGTTACGACATTGAAAATGCGGAAGTGTTTGTACAGTATGGACCTAAAGTCCTTCCCATCCTTCTTAAGTATGGAGCAGAAGTATTGGCTTCAGATGTGACCGGGATTGCGCTTGAGGGTGCTGCTAAAAAGATGAATGCCATTATCAAATTCCCTTCTGAAGAAGCGGCATTCAACTGTTACAATGACCCAGAATATAAAGAAGTGAAAAAAATCCGGATTAACTCCACTAAAAATTGCACTATGGTTTTAGTTAAGCAGTAGCTGGATTTCTGTATTGGTTTCGTTCAAAAAAATTCTTGTTTCCGATGAGAAAGCCAAGCCTTTCTACATCCCGAGCACAGACTTGAGTTTAAGGTAACCACTTTTACTGAGAGGGACCTTGGCACCACTTTTCAGCAAAGCTATGTGTGTGTCTTTCTCAATGGGTTCAATGCGCGTGAGTTGGTTGAGTTGAATGAGATAAGATCGATGCACACGTATAAACTGTTCTGCATCCAATGACTGCTCGTAGAAGTTCATGGTTTTCTTTTTTAAGAACATCTCTTTCTGTGTGAAAATTTTCACATAATCATCGTAGGCTTCAATGTAATGGATCTCATGCACAGGAATGATACGGATGTTGCCTCCTTCTTTTACCACAACCCGGTTGCGTTCTTCCGGGTGACGCACTTCTTCATTCAATGTGGCCTGTGGATTTGTTTTTTCGCCACGTTGTTGAAACCACTTTTGCATCGCTTTATCAAATCGCTCTTTATTAAATGGCTTCAACAAATAATCAATGGCATGCGCTTCAAAGGCTTTCATGGCATATTCATCAAAAGCGGTGGTGAAAATTACGGATGGCGGCTGCTCAATTAACTCGAGCATTTCAAAGCCATTGATCTTGGGCATTTGTATATCCAGAAAAATAAGTTCGGGTTTATACTGCGCAATGGCTTTCACGCCTTCAAATCCATCATTACATTCCTGCACAACCTGAATTTGGTCATAGCCTTGTAAATATTCTCGCGTAATACTTCTGGCCAAAGGTTCATCATCGATCAGTAATACTTTAATCATACTCTTGCGGTATTTTCACTTGCGTTACAAATAAGGGTTGCTCCTTTTCCTGGTGTGTAGTGAGCAAATCATTGCGGGC
>JAKEEN010000273.1 GCA_022616575.1 Flammeovirgaceae bacterium | reverse complement strand
ATCGGGGGCCTGGTGTGCAGCATATTGCCGTTGCTACTGATGATATTATTTTCACGGTAGGTGAATTGCGCAGGCGCGGAATTGAATTTCTTCATGTACCGGATGTGTATTATGAAGATGTATTAGACCGGGTCGGGAAAATTGACGAGAGCTTAGAAGAGCTGAGAAAGCTCAACATCCTGATTGATCGTGACGAAGAGGGTTACCTGTTGCAGATTTTTACAAAGCCAATACAAGACCGTCCCACCCTTTTCTTCGAAATCATAGAACGCCATGGCGCTAAATCTTTTGGAAAAGGAAATTTCAAAGCCTTGTTTGAGTCCATTGAACGCGAACAGGCACTCCGGGGGAATCTTTGATTCAAAATTTCAAATTTCAGATATCCCATTCACGGGCGATACTGGTCATCCTCTTTGCGGGATGCATCGTTAATCTTATTGCATTTAACTTATTCGGAGTTAAAATTGTTAACGACTCTGCCCGTTATTTTGAGTACCGCGATCTCATTTTAGCCAATGGTTTTTTCATCGACAGACACAACGTCTGGTATGTCGGGTATGTGTTGTTTCTCCTGTTTTGCAAAGTAATTGGGTTGGGTAATCTTGGAACGGTTGTGCTTCAATGCCTGCTGTCCATACTTGCCAGCGTTAGCGTTTACCTGAGCACTAAACAACTCACTGAGTCTGGTAAAGCCGGACTGCTTTCCGCTTTGCTGTTTCTTAGTTGGATAAAAATCAGTCAATGGAATATGTACATTTTATGTGAATCACTGTACATCAGTTTCACAGCGATTACCTGCTATTACTTTTTGAGACAAAGCCGAACCTGGAAGACAGAAATTATTTCAATCGCACTTCTTCTATTTACTTTCTTTCTCAAACCAGCGGGTATCAGTTTAGTATTAGCTGGAATAGTATTCTACCTCATTCGGTTATTTCTTCAACCGAGACATCGAATGGTGGCGGCATTGATTTTATTTATTGGAATTTTATTCCTCAGCAACACGATGCTTACCACATTTCGCCTGGTGGAGACCTATGCAACAGGCGACATTATTTACGGTTGCAGTTGGGCACCCAGCCAGCCTTGTCCTGAAATCTATACCCTGAAAGCAGAAGGCCTGACAATCACCTATGAAGGTCAACCCTTACTGAAAGTTGTACTTTTTTTTATCTACAATCCCTGGTTTTCCATTAAGCTGGCATTCGCAAAACTCATTGCCTTCCTGTTGCATATTAAACCCTATTACTCAATCTGGCATAATGGCTTCATTGCACTTACACTGTTTCCGGCCTATTATTTCTCCATTCGGGCAATTAATTCAGTGAAAGAAAGCCGGCTTGCCTTTGTTATTGTTTATTTACTTTCAAGTTGTTTGGTCATTATGCTGACCGTTGAAGATTGGGATGGCAGATTCTTAATGCCATTATTACCATTAATATTTATTTTTACCGGAGTTGGAATTTATAAACGCATAATCAAACACGCGAATGGCTGAAGAACTTTTAAAACAAGTAACTGCAACTGCCCAAACCTGGATAGATAGCCCGGTGGTTGATGCTGAGACCAAAAGTGAAATACAGAAGCTTCTTTCAAAAGCTGACAAGAGAGAATTAATTGATCAGTTTTACAAAAATCTTGAATTTGGAACGGGTGGCTTAAGGGGTATAATGGGTGTTGGTTCCAATTGTATGAACCGGTACACAGTCGGAGCAGCAACACAGGGATTAAGCAATTACCTGCTTAAAAGTTTTGCAGACCAAAAGATCAAAGTTGCTATTGCTCATGACAGCCGTAACAACAGTCGATATTTTGCAGAGGTAGCCGCGGGTGTATTTTCTGCCAATGGAATTGAAGTATTACTCTTTCCGGAACTGCGGCCTACGCCTCTCTTATCATTTGCCATTCGCTATTTAAATTGTCAATCAGGCATTGTCGTTACAGCCTCTCACAATCCGAAAGAATACAATGGATACAAGGTCTATTGGAGTGGTGGTGCCCAGATTGTACCTCCGCATGATAAAAACATCATTAAAGAAGTAAATGCCATTACTTCTTTTGATCAGATAAAAGTTAAAGGAAATGATTCCCTGATAAAATCAATTGGTGCTGAGGTTGAAGCCGCCTACTATGAGGAGGTAAAAAAATTAATCCCTAACAAGGATGTTATCGCCCGAAACAAAAATATTCCGATTGTTTATTCGAGCCTGCACGGTGCGGGGATCACCATGGTGCCGGAATGTTTACGACAAATTGGTTTCAACAACATCAACATAGTAGAAGAACAAAAAGAACCCAACGGTAACTTTCCGACAGTAGAGTCTCCTAATCCTGAAGAACGTTCGGCCATGGAGATGGTGATAAAAAAAGGAAAGGAACTCAATGCCACTATGGTGATGGCTACCGATCCGGATACAGATCGTGTAGGTATTGGTGTGCGGAAATCGGATGAGGAATTTATTTTACTTAATGGCAATGAAGCGTTCAGCCTGATGATGGGTTTTATCATGAAGAATGTAAAAGATAAAACGAATGCGTATATCGCCAAGACCATTGTCACCTCCGAATTGGTTGACACCATGGCCGCTAAGCTGGGCATTGAATGTTACAATACCCTAACAGGCTTTAAATACATTGCCGAACTCATGGGCAAATTTGACGGCAAGAAAAAGTTTATTGCAGCAGGAGAAGAAAGTTACGGCTACATGGTTGGCGATTTTGTGCGCGATAAAGATGCTGTTTCTGCTTGCGCATTTTTCGCTGCCCTGGCCGCGCAGGCTGCCGATCAGAATAAATCACTGTACGATTCTTTGATAGACATGTATGTAGAGTTTGGATTTTACAAAGAAGGCTTGCTCAACCTGACTAAGAAAGGCCAGCAGGGCGAACAAGAAATCAAAGCCATGATGGAAAAATTTCGAACACAGCCACCCAAAGAAATTAACGGGTCACCCGTGGTGCGGATACTCGATTATAAATCGTCAAAAGAGAAGGATGTTCAATCGGGAATGGAATCCAACCTTGACTTTCCAACTTCCGATGTTCTTCAATTTTACCTGGCGGATGGAAGCAAAATCTCCGTTCGGCCTTCCGGTACAGAACCTAAAATTAAATTTTATATCAGCGTACATACAAAACTCCCGAGTCGATCTGATTTTGAAAGTCAAAAGCAAATCCTTGAACAGAAGATCAAGATGATCAGTTATCAGTTATCAGTTAATAGTTAACAGGTGCAGATAGCGGTAACTGATAAATACCGATAACTGATACCTGATAACTTTTAACTGATAACCGATACCTGTCAACCGAATCACATCAGGATATTATTGACAGGTTGAATGGAAGGCGGT
>JAKEEN010000272.1 GCA_022616575.1 Flammeovirgaceae bacterium | reverse complement strand
GTGCGAAGACAAGATGCCGTGCGGGTGCGATCCGAATGATATTGCATTGAAATTGTAGAGACGCATAATTTTCGTCTTGTATTCAGGATTTTAACATCCATGTAATAGAGACGCATAATTATGCGTCTCTACGCCATTGTTTTGGTTAGCAACAGCCACCACCGCCACAACAACCCCCATCAAAATTCAATAAGGTGTTCATAACAATTGTTTTTGGTTAATGAAAAAGTTAACGATCTCTAATGGATCGGTTCATGAATATGACGGATTCATTCTTTCCAAGACGCAGAACTTTGTTGAAAAATGTTTGCGTCTTTTTCCCACGGTCAGCGTCATAGCTTCAGTTAAAAATTTAAAACTGTATGAAAAACGGAATCTTGAGTGTTCTATTCCTGCTCCTCGCAACGCTTGGTTGGGCGCAGAAAAAATCAGCATTGACCTTCAAACTCGAACCTTCTCGGGGATATTGCAAACAACTTGCAGAAATTGACAGTAACCCCGCTTCAAATGAAGCGATCGATCAACAAACTTTTCTAACAGAGTCATCAACGATTGAACGAAGGTTAAGCCTGAAGCCGGTTTTTTTGACAGATGTAAAAGTGGATGATTTTGAGATCGAGAATCCGCCAGCAAATAGTTCTGCACAAACACGTGCAGAGATCAATTATTTATTGTCGTTGCAAACACAAAGAACAAAAGATGAGGTAGACAGAAGTCTGCACATGGCCGGTGTTTATTATAACCCACGCACAACCCCTGCAGACGAAAACTATGAGTCGTATCGAAAGAACTTGTTCTTTATTGGTAGGTCCATTGGCTCTTGGTTTAATCCACAGGATTTACCGAAGACCGCAAATTTAATGGCGCGCGTTTGGCAAGATGCCAGCTATTTTATCTGGGCCTTGAAATTTAAATACGCGCGCATAAGGCCCTATATAATTGACGAAAGTTTAGAGAATCTGGAAGAAACCAATTGGGCTGCTTACCCGAGTGGTCATGCTTCTAATTCGTATATCAATGCCTTTATTTATCGGGAGTTAGCACCGGAATATTCAGATGTTTTTCTGAAAGATGCGTATGATATGGCTCACTCAAGGGAAATTATTGGCGTTCATTATCCAAGCGACTCTGAATCAGGCAGACAGTTTGCTCATCAGTTTGTAAGCAAGCTTTTTCAGAACGAACAATTTTTAAAAGAGTTGGAAGAAGTGAAACAAGAGTGGAAACTGAAAGCGAAAGAAAGTTTTCTAAAGCCAATAATTACCGACAAAGAGAAAAAGCAAAAAGACGCAGCATCATGTGCTACACCAACCACTTCTTGCGCGAAGGCGTGTAATTAATGTTTAATAATTTTTAAGGAAGCGGATTCAGTGCCGGACTGAATAGTGATAAAATATATCCCTGCCGGGAAATTTCGCAGGTCAATCTCCGATTGGAAAGAAGTGTAGAATTCCTTCTCAACTAGTTTTTGCGATTGACTGTTGGTAATTATGGCTGAGACCTTATTAAAACCTTTGCCCATGTCAATGATAATCAAATCATAGGTTGGGTTTGGATAGACTTTAATTCGTCCAGCAAAAGTATTTTCATTGGCAGCCAAAATGATCACCTCGGTACACGTTGATATTTCCATGCATCCTTGTTGTGTAATTTCAACGGCATAGTTCCCGCTTACGTCAGGGGTAAAACTGGCCGAGGTCTCTCCTGCAACAGCTCTATTTCCATTATCACAGTCTACCCACTGATACGTTGAATTGATTGCCGGGGAGGTAAGCGTGATACCGTTCTTATTGACATTCGTGTTTATTTCGATAACGGTAAGCGTGAGTGTTACGGTGGAGTCGCATGCGTTCACAGACGAAAATGTTTCCTGGTAAACCCCTGAGGAAGTCAGGGTTTGACTACCAAATTCATAATTCTCACCACTGCAAATTGTGGCTGATTCATTTCTGCTAAACGCGGGGTTAACCTGCAAAGTCAGGTTAACGGTTGAATCACAGCCTGACCGAGATTCTAACACTTCGGTGTAGGTGCCTGATACTGTTAATACTTGTGCTCCTAGAATGTATTGTTCATTGCTGCATATAGTTGCGGAGAAGTCAACTTCATAAGTTGGATTGACTGTTAATGTTAATTGAACAACAGAGTCACATCCTGATATTGCCTCGAAAATTTCTGAGTAATTTCCAGAAGTCATTAGCACTTGTGATCCAAAAGAAAAACTATCACCATCACAAATTGAGGCTGATACCTGAACCTCCTCATTTGAATCAATAAAAAGTGAAAGTGTTACTGTTGAATCGCACCCCTGTACGGATTGAAACGTTTCCTCATAAATGCCTGCCGTTGTTAATGTTTGTGAGCCAAAAATGAATGTGTTGCCTTCGCAAATGGATACACTTTCTTCAATACTGTAAACCGGGTTTATGGCGAGCGTTAGCACCACCACCGAATCGCAACCCAAAGCCGACTGAAAGGTTTCTGAATAAGTGCCGGGTGTTGCCAGCATTTGAGCACCAAGTTGATATACTTCGCCCTGGCAAATAGTTGCTGAAATGTTTTCCTCAAAGGTTGTGTTTACGTTTAGTGTGAGTTCTACTGTTGAATCACAATTATGTATGGTCTGAAAAGTTTTTGAATAAACACCGGCTGTGATTAAAACATCATTACCAAAAGTAAATTCATCGCCTTCGCAAATTGTGGCAGAAGTTGTTTCTTCAAAAGTCGGATGTACTGTCAATGTTAACTCCACTGTAGAGTCACATCCGGCTACAGATTCAAAAGTTTCTACAAAGATTCCTGAAGTTGTTAATGTCTGGGTGCCAAGCACGAAACTCTCGCCCTGGCAAATGGCTGCGGATTGAACTTCATCATAAACAGAATTGATCGTTAAATTAACTTCAGAAGAAGCAGGACAATCACCTGATGTAGAATAAACAATTGAATACGTGTTGGCTACGCTTGCCGATACATCCACCTGACCTGTTGAAGCGTTAATTGAAAGCCCAGCAGGACTACTGCTAAACGTTCCGCCATTGTCACCGGAAATGATTGGAGCCGGGTCAGCATCATTTTTACAATATAAAGTTGAATTAAAGTTGAATGTTGGATCATCTTCAGGAAGTACCTCTACCGTTACGTTAGAACATGTGCCTGGTGAAACACATCCGCCTTCACCGCGCACATAATACGTAGTTGTTGCCGATGGGCTCACTTCAAAAACTCCGGTTGCATTTGAAGCGATGGCTCCGGTACCACAGCTTGTGCTGTATAAATGCCATGCCGTGGCACTATTTAGATTACCTGTTACTGTTAAGGTTGAGGGGGTTCCTTCACAGATAGAAGATTCTGAAGAGGTAAATGATGTTATACCCGGATCAATACATGGAATCGTATAGGTAATGGTTAGTTTTGGTCTGTTTGCCGCTGTAGCGTTTTCGCGACTGGCAATTCGCTTGGCTGTTTTAAGAGCAGACTCATCACCCAAAAGTATCCAGCCGAAATTTGATGATGGATTATCAAGCCAGGTTTGGACATCGGTAGTTAGCTGTGAAGACATCCAGGTGTAGCTCCCAGTGCCGCCTACACTTTTTGTTGCAGATGGAGTAGAGTTATAATCCCCACCTGAAGCGGTCCAATTGGTAGTATTAAAAAACCTGTGAATCCAGGTGGCATCGCCAGTCTGAGCACTAGTTCCATCTCCATCTGCCGAGTTTCCCGCATTTGAATTCCCTTCTCCCCAGTCGGCATTGAGTGCATGGACGGTGACATTAGTAGTAGGGGAGCCAGAGGGTACGAGGTTTACTGTTAGGATTAATGATACTTCTAAAATTGTAGCATTTGATGGGACATTACCCTCAACATCAAATTTTAAAACCGCTCTTCGCTTGAGCCCATCAGGATTAGTTCCAACATTGGTACGACCAAAAAATAAATTTTCTCCCTTACCATTGGAAAGAGTGCCTGTTGCACTTTCATAGAGTGTATTATCCTTTACCGGATTGATTGTTATGGTTGTTTGTGCGCTAAGCTGGATGCTTTGAAAAGAAAGCAGGAAAATAATAATTCCTTTCTCCAACAGGGGATGTGAATATAATCTTCTTTCGCGACTCAAATAACGGAGACGCATCATGGAAGGGTTGGGTTTTAATGCTTAACGGGCAAGCTTTAAAAAGGGTTGCCTCAACCCACTGAAAGAAGAGGCAATAATCTACTGAAGCTTTACTAAACCTTTCTTGAACTCAAATGTCTTTCCAAGTAATTCTTCTGCTTCTGGCTTGCGTACGGTATTTACATAATACCATTCCGCTTTCGCCTTATCGGGTTTAAGTGTAAGTAACAAATATCCATGATCGCGATCATTCAGGTATTTAATATGCGGATTCTTTTGAAGCAGCATCTGTTCCATCATTTTTACAGTGTCAACACTTTTGTATTCATCGTCATTGGGTGAGGAGATGCTGGTAGTGCCCAATTCGATGGCAAATGGGATGTAATTCTTCTTTACATTGGTTGCTGCCTCAATAGCCCATGAAGCATGTGTATCACCGGCAAGAAAAATCAGGTCATTGATTTTGTTGGTAGAAATCAGTTCAATTATTTTTTTCTTTTCCTGCGGATATCCATCCCACGCATCGAGGTTGCGCGGCATATTGGGAAACACGGGTGACAATTCTACATCAGAAAACAACACCTGGTTGCCAATCACTCTCCATGCAGCGGATGAATTCTTTAGCGAGGTCACCAGCCAGGTGAGCTGTTCGCTTCCAAGCATGCTCTGTTCAATATTTTGAAAGCGAGAATCGCTCAACGAATCGGCTTGCCTGGTGCGGCCTTCCAGTCGTTCATCAAGCATCACAAGATCAGCCAGGGTTCCAAAATGAAACGACCGATAATGTTTTTCGCTTTCGCGGATAGGCAGCCACTCATAGTACACCTGCCTGGC
>JAKEEN010000271.1 GCA_022616575.1 Flammeovirgaceae bacterium | reverse complement strand
GAGTGTTGGTTTACTGGAGTATTATGTAAGTTATAAAGTTATTAAGGCCGCTTCAGCAACACCTTTTATATTAGGAGTTCCTTTTTTTAAATCAGAACGATTTTTGGAGAAGGCTCAAATCAATACACTCGCTAACATTCTTACGGTATTTGGTGTTTTGTTTTTGTTACTCTTTGCGGTAACATATTTTGTAGCCCGTTGGCTTACACATCCTTTAGTAGTGATCACTAACTCATTAAAGAAAATATCGCTATCGAACATCAATACCCCTGTACGTTGGAAATCGGATGATGAGTTTGGTTTAGTTGTGAAAGAATACAACACCATGATTACCAAACTGGCTGAAAGCAAAAGACAGCTTGAGCTTTCGCAACATGAAAAAGCATGGCGTGAGATTGCCCAGCAGGTAGCCCATGAAATTAAAAACCCGCTTACTCCAATGAAACTTACCGTTCAACAGTTGGAGCGAAACATTCAACAACCACTGAGTCCGGAAAAAATGAGGATCGCACTGCTAACGCTGGAGAATCAACTGGATATCCTTAATGGAATTGCCACCTCCTTTAGCGCTTTCGCAAAAATGCCCGAACCCAGGATGGATGAAGTGGAAATTGTTTCATTAATCAGGCAAGTGGCAGATCTGTTTGGCCAATCAGGAGAGGTTACATTAGAATCTTCAGAATCTAATCTTATCATTGCTGGCGACAGAGAATTGTTGAAGCGCATATTTTCGAATCTGGTGCTAAATGGCCTGCAGGCAGAACGCAGGGAAGTCAGCATTCGTGTGGATATTAAAGTAGAGGCAATTAACAACCACTGCCGTATTTCTTTAAAGGATAATGGTCGGGGTATTGACAAGAGCCTTGCTGATAAAATATTTCTCCCTCATTTTACAACTAAAGAGACCGGCTCGGGACTGGGTTTGGCCATCGCAAAACAGGGCATTGAAAAAATGAATGGTACCATCCGGTTTGAGTCAGAACCGGACAGCGGAACGCTTTTCATGGTTGAATTTCCTTTAAAGTTTTGATCTGTGTAACCTTTTCTATACAAAGGAGTATGAGTAATGCAACTCTTTAAAATACAGGTTGTCCATGTCTAAATTCCACTCCGTATGATTCTCAGCTACATCAAAGTTACCTTCCGCAATCTTCAGCGAAACAGGGCATTTTCGTTTATTAACATTTTTGGATTGGCCCTGGGAATTTCATGCAGTCTTATAATCCTCTTATGGGTGCACGATGAGATGAGCATGGATAAATTTCATGTTCATAGTGAGCGACTATATCGGGTTATGGAGAACCAGTTTTATACCAATGGCAGCATATTTACTTTTTCCTCAACACCAGGCCCGATGGCCCCTGCCATTAAAGAGAAGTACCCCGAAATCGAGTTGGCATCAAGAATAACATGGCCTGAAACCCGGTTATTCCAGTATGAAGAAAAATCATTTTACCAACAGGGTCGCTTTGTTGATCCTGATTTTCTGCTGATGCATTCATTTTCATTAACTAAAGGATCTAAGGAACAGGCATTGAATGATATGTACTCGGTAGTTATCAGCAGCGAGATGGCTAGCAAGTTTTTTGGTAATGAAGACCCGATCGGCAAAGCCTTAGTAATGGGCAACCAGGATAGTTTTACAGTAACGGGTGTGCTGGAGGAAATTCCAACAACATCATCAACGAAATTCGATTTCCTCATTCCGTTTTCTTATTTCTACAAAATCAACGAGAGCTGGTTAAAGGAATGGGACAATAATAATATTCGCACCAATATCTTATTAGCTGAGGGTGTTAATGTAGAAACGTTTTCAGAGAAATTTAAATTCGAAATCAAATCACATACGGATGAAAGCAACAATATAGAGTTGTTTATACAGCCCTTACATGAGGCTTATCTTCATGGTAAGTTTGAAAACGGAAAACTGGCAGGCGGACGAATTGAGTATGTGAGAATTTTCTTCGTAGTAGCCATTCTCGTCTTATTGATCGCCAGTATCAATTTTATGAACCTGACTACCGCCCAGGCAGCTAAGCGTGCGAAAGAAGTAGGTCTTCGAAAAACCCTGGGTGCTTTCAGAAGGCAACTGGCCGCACAATTTATGGGTGAGTCCATGATTATGGTTATTCTCTCATCGCTCATCGGATTTGGAATTTCATTATTGCTATTGCCGGTTTTCAATGAAGTAGCGGAAAAGCATTTGTCAATGACATCGCTATCCATTTCATCCATGCTGATTTTTGCCGGGGTTATTCTGTTTACAGGAATTTTATCCGGAAGTTACCCATCACTTTATATATCAAGATTTCAACCAGTGAAAGTTCTGAAAGGCCAGATGCAAAGTGGAACGAGCGCGGTCAGATTTAGAAAAGTGTTGGTGATTACCCAGTTTACATTGTCAATCATCTTAATCATCAGCACCTTAGTGGTTTACAGGCAAATGAGCTTTATCCAGAATAAGGATATTGGTTTTGACCGGAAGAATGTAATTTATATGTGGATGCGTGGCGATATGCGAAAGCATCAGAATACAATTCGGGAGGAGCTCAGTAAAGATCCGTCTGTTGAATCGGTAACATTAGCCAACTCAAACCCGATCGACTTTGGTAATTCAACCTCCAACCTGAAGTGGGAAGGCAAAGACCCTGACCAGCAAATTTTATTTTCAAATTTCTCTGCCGATTTTGAATTTATTGAAATGATGAAGATGAAGATGGTTGAAGGGAGATCATTTGATCGGGATTTTCCTACAGACACTTCTAATTTTATTATCAATGAGGCGGCTAAAAAAGCCATGGGTTTTGAAGTGGCTGCCGAGCAACCCCTTACGCTGTGGGATGACAGGATTGGAAAAATTGTGGGGGTTGTCCAGGATTTTCATTTTCAATCCATCCACTCCAAAGTTGAACCGCTATTTATTATGATGGAACCCGATTGGTTCAACATTGTTTTTGTGAGGTATAAGGAAGGACAAATCCAGCAATCGATTCAGGCGCTGGAGAAGCTGAATAAACAATATGCAGCTGCGTATCCCTTCGAGTATAAAGTAATGGATATGGACTGGGATAACTTGTACAAAACAGAAGATAAAGTAGGGAAGTTGTTCAATTATTTTGCTGTGTTATCAATTGTTATTTCATGCCTCGGATTATTTGGGCTCTCTGCATACTCAGCCGAACAGAAAACAAAAGAACTAGGTGTGCGGAAAGTATTAGGCGCCACTGTTCCCGGGCTCATTCGATTGATGGCAAGAGATTTTGTTGTGTTAGTTTTTTTTGCTGTGCTTATTGGCTGCCCTGTTGGCTGGTATGTGATGAACGAATGGTTGCAGGGATATGCGTATCATATTGAAGTCGGCTACGAAGCGTTAATCATTGCATCGTTGTCTTGCCTGGTTATTGCACTTCTTACGGTAAGCTATCATTCAGCAAAAGTTTCGCTCGCAAATCCGGTGAATAGTTTACGATATGAATAGAAGGTCGAGGGGCGAAGTTAGATGTTCGAAGGTACCTGACTGCCATTAGGCTGATAATGGAAACTCGAGCTTCGAGCTTCCAACCTCGAACCTCCAGCTTCGAACAGTTACTTCTCCCTCAAACTATTCATAGCCTTATTAGCGAAAACAAAATCGTCAAGTTCTTTTACTCCTGAGTGTGTAATTTCATCCTTGCTGCCTTCCCACAACTTTTGGCCCTGGTAGATAAAGATAATCTTATGTCCGATGCCTATCACTGAATTCATATCATGCGTTACAACAACAGTGGTCATGTCATAGTCTTCGGTGATGTCTTCAATCAGATCATCAATAAGAATGGAGGTCTGGGGATCCAAGCCAGAGTTAGGTTCATCGCAGAATAAGTATTTAGGATTGTTTACAATGGCTCGTGCAATGCCTACTCGTTTGCGCATACCACCGCTTAATTCTGAGGGCATTTTTTTATTGGCATTTTTTAGTCCAACGCGTTGCAGACAAAAATTGACCCGATCATCTTTCTCATCTTTGGGCATGATGGCCAGAAGTTCAAGAGGAAACCGGACATTTTCTCCCACGGTCATTGAGTCAAAAAGAGCACCACCCTGAAAGAGCATGCCGATATCCCTGCGCACGGCAGTTTTTAATTTCTTGTCGCCCTGTGTGAAATTTCTTTTATCATAGGTAACAATCCCCTCATCCGGAATAACCAGTTCCACAATGCATTTGAGCAGAACGCTCTTCCCAGTACCGCTGGCTCCAATGATCAGGTTAGACTTTCCTTTTTCGAAAGTGCCGCTCACACTTTTAAGAATCTGCTTATCACCAAATGATTTCGATATGTTTTGAACTTCGATCATCCAAGTAAGAGTTGGGCCAAAAGATAATCTGCCAGAAGGATGGCTATCACACTGGTGGTTACTGCCTGCGTACTGGAGATACCTACCTCCAGGGCGCCTCCTTGCGTATAATATCCTTTTTACGATGAAATCGATGAAACCAAAAAGCCGAATACAAAAGCTTTGATTAAAGCGAAAGTAATGGTGAAGGGATTAAACATAAACCGGATACCGTAAATATAATCCTGAGGAGAAATAATATTCGTAATGATCCCGATCAAATATCCACCCATCATCGAGCATACCCCCGATACAATCACCAGGATAGGGAACATGATAACCGATGCGACTATTTTTGGCAAGACCAGGTAAGTGATTGAATTAATCCCCATCACTTCAATGGCATCAATTTGTTCGGTAATGCGCATGGTACCGATACCGCTGGCCATACTGGAACCGACTTTACCGGCAAAAATAATAGCCATAACTGTCGGGGCTAATTCCAATACGGTCATCTCGCGAACTACTTGTGAAATAACATAATCAGGGATGTAAGGAGCCACCATATTATAGGCCGTCTGCACCGTGGTAACCGCGCCCATAAAAGTGGATACCAATACAAAAAGGAAAATGGAATCTATGCCGATGAGCATACATTCATCAAAGACCAGCTTATGATAGATGCGATATTTCTCGCGCCTAACGAATAGATTTCCTAAGAAAATAAAATACTTGCCTACTTCTTTCAGCATCGGGTTACTATCTTGCTAAAGATACAAATAAATCAGAATGAACAAGCTCATTGTTGTCACAGGAGGTACCAAAGGAATCGGTCGTGCTATAGCCGATAAATTTGCTTCGCAGGGTTTTGATGTTGCCGTATGCGCACGCAACCAACAAGAACTGGATTGGATGAAGCAATCGCTTGAATCTCAATTTAAAATAAATGTGTGTGCGAAGTCCACAGACATGGCGGAT
>JAKEEN010000270.1 GCA_022616575.1 Flammeovirgaceae bacterium | reverse complement strand
TGCAAACCGTATTCTCATGCCTATGATCAATGAAGCTATTTATTCTTTATACGAAGGAGTGGCTGGTGTAGAAGAAATTGACACCGTTATGAAATTAGGTATGGCCCACCCGATGGGTCCCCTTCAATTAGCTGACTTCATCGGACTTGATGTTTGCCTTTCAATTCTTTCAGTGCTCCATAATGGTTTTGGAAACCCCAAGTATGCTCCCTGTCCCCTGCTTGTGAACATGGTTCAAGCGGGGCATAAAGGCGTGAAATCCGGAAGTGGCTTCTATAAATACACTACTGGCAGCAAAGAATTAATTGTAGCTGATCGGTTTAGGTAAGTTATCGGTTATTCGTTATCGGTTATCAGTTATACACCTTGCCCACACTCCCGATTAACTATTAACTGATAACTATTAACTATTTGCGAAGCAAATCCCGTATCTCCGTTAGTAATTGAATCTCTGCAGAAGGTGGCACTGGGGCTACAGGTTTTGCTTCCTGCTTGCGCATGGCTGTATTCATTCCTTTAATTATAAGGAACAATACAAACGCAATCACCACAAACGAAATCAGTGAAGCTATAAACTTACCGACCAATAGTCCGCCCGGCTTCCATGCGGCAATGTCTTCTGCACCGGCAGCTTCCAATGCCGGTTGCAGTAATATGGGTGTAATAATATCGGCAACAAGTGAATTGACAATGGCGCCAAATGCTCCGCCAATAATCACACCCACAGCAAGATCAACAACATTTCCCCGCATGATAAAGTCTTTGAATTCTTTCAGCATAGTTTTTTTAGGTTAGTTTCTTTTGAAAAACAACTTAACAAAACATTAAAGGTTTTCAAAAGCAGTTTTTCATTAAATTGACGAGCTATGCCGAAAAAGAAATCGCACCCAGTTAAGTCAATTAAAAAGCCAATTCAAAAAAAGGCAGCAAAAAAAAATCTATCAGCCAAAACAAAGCCAGAAGCACTACCTATTGATTCGCTCCTCGGTGAATTGAGGTTGCGTGACTTATTATTTTCATCGCTGTCAAAAGCTACGCGTGAGTTGCTCTTAAATCCGGATTGGAACAAAGCCATTGGTATAGGGTTGCAAATGCTGGGCGAAGCCACCCAGGTTGACCGGGTATACTTATTTGAAAATGATCCGATAAAGCCGGGCACCGACCTTTCATGCAGTCAACGCTACGAATGGAACTCAGGTGTTGCGGAGCCTCAAATTGATAATCCCGAACTGCAAAATCTTCCTTATACGCTTATCGCAGAGTGTTATCAGCCATTGAAGGACAACCGGCCATTTTTTCGAATCGTCCGTGAGATGAATAAGTATAGCAGCTTTCGCAAGATTCTTGAAGATGAAGATATCAAATCAATCATCCTCTTCCCGATTTTTGTACAAGAGGGCTTTTGGGGTTTTATTGGATTTGATGAGTGTAAATACGAACGTCAATGGTCAGAAATCGAATTTTCAGTTCTTCGCTCCTATTCGGCCACTATTGCCGGTGTTCTGGGAAGAAAGCTGAGTGAACAGGAAGTATCCGAGAAAAATAAATTCATTGAAAGCTTTGCTGCTACTAGTCCTGATATCATTTATGTCTATGATATTGATACGGATACCAATGTTTTTGAAAACAGGCACATCGCAAAAATACTGGGTTATTCCCCCGAACAAATCAAAACGATCGGATCGAACTACTGGAATTTCCTGATGCATCCAGACGACAAAAAGAAATATGATGATCTGCTGAATGACTGGCACAGGCGAACCGATAATGATTCTGAGATTTTAGAGAGTGAGTATCGGCTTAAAAACAGTCAGGGCGAATGGCGATGGTACCTGGCACGCGATACCGTTTATAAGAGAAAAGAAGATGGTACGATTGCACAAGTTATCGGAACAGCCCAGGATATAACAGAACAGAAACTCGCTATACAAGCCTTGCAGGAAAGTGAGCAACGCTTCCGAATGCTTCAGCGGGCATCGTTTGGCGGTATTAGTTTACATGATCGGGGTGTTATCATCGATTGCAACCAGGGTCTGTGCGACATTACAGGGTATTCATTCGAAGAATTGATCGGCATGAACGGTTTGAAACTGTTTGCCCCTGAGTCGCAAGCAGTAGTCATTGAGCATATACGCTCACGCTACGACAAACCCTATGATGCAGAAGGCATTAGAAAAGATGGAAGCCGGTACTTCCTCGAAATTCACGGCAAAAATATTCCTTACCACGGCCGGGAGATCAGGGTAACTGAGTTTCGCGATATTACAGACCGCAAACGTTCAGAGGGAAGGATCAGAGAACAAAATGCACGGCTCATCGCCATCACAGAAGATTTAAAAAGGAAGAACGATCAATTGGAAGAATTTGCTCAGATCGTTTCACATAATTTAAGGGCCCCCATCGGGAATATTTTATCCCTTATCACTTTTTATGAAGATGCAACCACCGAAGATGAACGCAAAGAGTATTTTAATTTGCTAAAGGAATCTGGCCAGACTGTTCATAATACCTTTAATGAACTTGTTGAAGTTTTAAAGATCAGGCAAAACCCGAACATTGAACGCCATCAGCTCTCTTTTGCATCCACACTCGAAAAAGTGAAGAAAATGCTGGCTGCCCGAATCAATGAGACACAAGCCGTTATAAAGGAAGAATTTGGTACACCCTATATACTTTACCCCAACATTTACCTGGAGAGTATTCTACTTAATCTGCTTAGTAACTCATTAAAATACAAGCATAAAGACAGAATACCCACCATCAGGTTCCGCACTTTTCAGGAGAATGGACACACCATACTTGAAGTAATTGATAATGGGCTTGGCATTAACCTCGAAAAATACGGACACCAGGTTTTTAAGCTCAAGAAAACATTTCACGAACACCCTGAAAGCCGAGGTATTGGTTTATTCATCACAAAAAACCAAATTGAGGCCTTGGGTGGTGAAATAAAAGTTCGGAGTAAGGAGTTTGAAGGCGCTACCTTTGTTATAAACTTCAGTAAGTATGCGCAAACCTGACCAAAGGCCTGTAATTGCCTTAGTCGATGATGACTCTATTTTTCAGTTGATCGCCACCCGAACCATTAAGGGGGCGAACTTAACAGAACGCATTCTTCAATTCCCCAATGGAGCCGATGCACTCAAATACCTTGAAATAAACTTTGATCAACCCGATCGCCTACCCGACATTCTCCTGCTCGATATCAACATGCCATACGTAGATGGTTGGATGTTTCTTGAGGATTTTGAAAAAATCAAAAGCAAGCTGGGCAAGGAAATTGCGATTTATATGGTGAGCTCTTCCATAGATCCTGAAGACATTAACCGCGCAAAAAGAAACAAACTGGTGAGCGACTACATTGTGAAACCGGTAAGCAAAGAGACCTTTGCCAGGTTGGTAAAGGCAGCCTAAATCTCAATACCCCTTCAGGCTTTTTCTGATTACCGAATCCTTCTGCGCGGGGGTAAACTTATGGTTGTAGTTAAAAATCGCCCCCTCCCAGTCGCCATAAACCGGATTTGGGATTACAATAAATCTCTTTCCAAACTCAGCAGCAAGTTGAGTGACTGCTTGCGATCTTTCTACCGAAGACTTTTTATCGAACAGATCACTGAAATCGGCCAGGTTATCACCAATCAATAAGATGATATGATGAGAAGCAGCGATACTTTGTCTGCGCGATTCCTTACTTGAAACGGATTGTCGCAAAATCAGGTGTTCTTTGTCTGCGTTGGGAAATCCGTATTGCGTTAAGTCTCTTAAGGTACCTTCCCGCTCATCTTCATTGCGATTGGTGATATAGAAAATCTCAACACCTTTGCCATGAGCATACTTAAAAAATGAAAGGGCACCGGCTAATGTATCGCATTGTGATTTTGCCACCCATTCCCTCCATGAAACGGGTTCATAGTCCTTTCCCCGTAAACTGCGATGCGCTGCATAGGGACTGTTATCTAAAATAGTTTCATCTATATCGGTTATAATTGCCAGAGGTAAAGTTGATGGTTGTTCTAAAATCTGGTCCAGTCTGACTTTAGCCAGGGTGTACGCCTGAAAACAAAGGGCTTTGTACTCAGCCGCGTGCTGTTGGTAGAAAGTTGTGAAAAGTTTTCCGTTGATGATTAGTTCTGATTCATTTACAGTTGAGGCAACCGACTGCTGATGTTGAGATGCACAGGCCATTAAGCTTAAAAGTATAATTACCTGAATGAAGCTGTTGGTTTGTTTTTTCAAGGCGGGCTTTAAAGTTGAAAAGTTGAAAGTTTAAGTCTTAAAAATCTGCGATCTAAAATTAGCACACTCACTTCACTCTGTTCACCGGGTTTTTCAGACCATGGTATTTGGTTAATTCAAATCCTGCACTAC
>JAKEEN010000040.1 GCA_022616575.1 Flammeovirgaceae bacterium | reverse complement strand
ATCGGGTTCTGGCCAGTCAGGCACAGGGCCATCGAAGAAAGAATAAAACAAGGGGGTCGAAAGGCCCCTTTTTAATTTTCAAAAAACGAGTCAACCGGCATGTGGCGTTCGGTGGCGAATTTAAATATCTGCCGATTAAAGTAACCGATGAGTTTTGGTTGGCTATTCTTACAGCCCTGAATTAATTAGACCATTCACTCCTCTTCATCGTATAATAAAAATTCTTATTCGGATCATAAACAAGCTTATCAAACTGAATAGGAATAGTGGTAATACCCTCCGTGGTCAGTAATCCAAATTTCTGATTCTGGCTTACAATCACATATCCATTGTTTTGATCTTCAACTGATTCGTATTTAGTGTGAAGGAGCCGATCTCCTTTTTGGTCGAGCAGGCCAAAAAGATTTTCATTCTTAATTAAGAACCGACCCGATGGCAGTGGACTAATCTCATCATAACGAATAGACACTATTAAATTTCCTCGATGATCAACGAGTCCAAATTTTTTAGACTTAGTTACCAAGATGAATGTGCCCAACATTTTTACCTCGTCATACGTTGGTTGAATCACAATCTTATCTTCGTGATTGATAAATCCCCATTTACCACGTATTTTTGCAGGGGCAATTCCGTTTTCAAATGGGCGAACATTTTCGTAACGATTGGCAATTCTAAGGCGGCCCTGATCATCAACAAAGCCATACCTTCCATTTCTCTGAATGGCGCGAAGGCCCTCGGTGGATGGATAAATTTTTTCTACCGGTATCTCAGGAGTTAGTTCCCGGCTGATAATCCGTCCTCTAAAATCAATCTTCCACTTACCGCTCGAGGCGTGTTCGAGTATATGATCTTTTTCTACTTCAATAAAGTTGCTTGTGAAATAAACAATGGTTCCGTCAATATCTTTTAGAAACTGTATGTTGTTTTGCTGAGCAATAAATAAAGTGTCATTGATCAATTGTATCGGGAGATTTTGCGGAGATAAAATCCACTGCTGGTAAAGATTAGCGATTCCATATAATCCCTGAAACTTAATAACTGCGTGTTGATGGTGAATCTCCTGAATCGAATCATAAACACCATATAAAACTTCGTTGCCATCAGCATCGATTAATCCCCAGAACGTATTAACGCGCACTTTGAAGTATTCGGCATATGGCTCAATCTGGTCATAGGTCTTTATACTTTTTGATTGGCCGTTTACATCGAATAATTGAACCCTTGCTTTCTTTCCAATATTTTTCGATACGATAATACGATTTGCTGAGATTGAGATCGAGCTATACACGGGCGGAATTACTTCTTTTCCGTTTCGTTGAAGTAATCCATATTGCCCTTTTTTATGGATTACAAAAAAATCATCACCAAGAATTTTAATCGAATCATACCAATTGCTCAGCACGTTTAAATCAGAATCGCATACTTGCTCGAGATTTCCTTTTCTAACAATAAACCGGTCCTTGTGAATAGTTAGATCATCAGCTTCAAATTCTTTGACTAGAGAATTTCTCGATTCGCGAATACCCCATTGATTAAAAGCCCTTGTTTCGATTCGGTCTTTTCCGGAAAGTTTAATAGCAGCGCAGACAGGGTCTTTCATTATTTTTCCGTCACGATTGATAACCCCTTGCTTACCCTCTTTGTAAATCACCGCTAAATCAAATTGAAAGTTGGCAATGCTATCGATAAAAAAATCTGTCAATGGCGTTCCGGCATCGCTGAAGATAGCTGTTTTGCTTTCAAAATTTTCAACCGCGTACCGGAGGCTACCGATCGGATAGATGCTTTTATATTGGATGGGCAGAATGTTCTGATTTTTCAAATCAATAATACCATAGCTGTATTTCTTTTGGTCACGAACGCAAACGATGGCTCGCAAGGATTGAACAGTTAGGCAATCGTAGATAAAGGGGATAACTACTTCACCAGAAGTATTTATGCAACCGGTTTGAATCCGCTGGCTTAACGATGAAATCTTAGATGCATAAAGAAGTCCGCCTTCAGCAACATTTAGTGATTCATAAATAGGGTTGGTGATTTTCTTTTCCTGCAGACTTAAAATTCCCCAGCGGCCATTCTTTTTATATCCCGTTACATTATTAACGACTGAAAACCGGCCATCGCTCCAGCCTAAGGACTCATAGGAAGCAGAAACCACGATGGCGCCTTGCTGATTTTTTATTCCGACTTTGCCATTTTCTTCAAAACGAACAAAGGGATCGGCAACCGATTGAAGGGAAAGGCAAAAAACAACACCGGTAAGAAAACAATTTATCATCGCAGTAAAAATAGATTCATTTACGCACTTCGCAGAATTTTTATGAACTTTGTCGTTCCGTTATCAGTTAGCAGTTGTCTGTTAGCTGTCAATGGTGAACACACTAAGCCTTGAGCCCATGCTCCCTATTAACTGATAACGATTAACTGATAACGAACATGTACATCCAGCAACTATACACCAACTGCCTTGCCGAGGCTGCTTATTATATAGAGTCAGAAGGCGAAGCTGTTGTTATTGACCCTCTTCGCGAGACGGAACCTTATATTAACCTGGCCTCTGACCGGAAAGCCAAAATCAAATATGTATTCGAAACGCACTTTCATGCAGATTTTGTATCAGGTCATATAGACCTGGCAAAAAAAGTGGATGCACAGATTGTTTACGGCCCGAATGCTAATACCAATTACTCCGTTTATAACGCAAAAGATGGTGAAGTTTTTAAGATAGGTAAAGTCACCTTCAAAGTTCTTCATACACCCGGCCACACGCCTGAGTCAAGTTGTTATTTGCTAATGGATGAATCTGGGAAACCACATGCAGTTTTTACAGGCGATACGTTATTTGTGGGCGATGTGGGCCGGCCTGATTTGCTCGATGGTATTATGACAAAAGAAGAGCTTGCCGAAATGATGTATGAATCGTTAAACAAGAAGATCAAAACATTGCCAGATGAAGTGATTGTGTATCCGGCACATGGAGCGGGCTCTGCATGCGGAAAAAACATCGGCAAAGAAACATTTTCAACCGTGGGCGAGCAGAAGAAATTCAATTATGCCCTGCAGGATATGGCTAAGGATGAGTTCATCAAAAAACTGACGGAAGGTATTATGCCTCCGCCTCAGTATTTCTTTGAGGATGCACGCATCAACAAAATGGGGTACACTTCCATCGATGAGGTAATCAGCAATAACTCAAAAGCGCTTTCAATTCAGGAATTTAAAACTGTACTGTCAAAAGATGCCATCATTCTCGACACGCGTGTGGCTGATAATTTTGAAAAAGGGTTTATACCAGGTTCTGTTAACATTGGCCTCAACGGACAATTTGCTGTTTGGGTAGGCACATTGATTGATATTAAAAAACCCTTATTGCTTGTAACAGAGGAAGGAAAAGAAGAAGAAACCGTTTTGCGTCTTGCACGCGTGGGTTATGAAAATGTAGTGGGCTATTTAAAAGGTGGGGCGAATGCATGGGATGGAAAACTGGACACGGTACGATCTATCACTGCTGAGCAAATGAAAATTGAAATGACCAATGCAGAGATACTCGATGTACGCAAACCCGGTGAGTGGAGCACCTGCCATTTAAAAGAAGCATCTTTCCTGCCGCTTGGAGACTTTCCTAAAAATCTCGATGGGCTTGATAAAGAAGCAAATTATGTCATTCACTGTGCAGGTGGCTATCGTTCGATGACGGCAGTCTCTATCATGAAGAATCATGGATTTAAAAACCTAACTAATGTTTACGGAGGTTTTGGTGCGATCTCAAAAACAGATTGTGCTGTAGTTACTGAAGAGGTAACTGCTTAGATTTTCATCTGTAGTTAATTTCATTCGTATTAAATTTTATACTGGTCGTAATTCGTCACGGCCTTTTTTATTCCTACCAATTTGTTGGTATTTTTCTATTTCGCAACGTCTTAGATTTGCCGAGACTTCCTCTCTATGATTTGATTTACTAAATTTAGTAAGTCATCATGACTCCATGAGAGTATTATTTTTTATTCTAGGTCTCTTCATCAGCCTGCCGTCTGTAAAGGCACAGCTAAAAGTTTACGTTAATGTGGGCACCAATTTCAATTCCGGATTCTACATTGATGGATTTTATTCGCCCGGAAATGGCAACTATGTATATGATACCCACGGTGACT
>JAKEEN010000269.1 GCA_022616575.1 Flammeovirgaceae bacterium | reverse complement strand
GTTCCCGCTATCAATTTTGCAGTAAGTTTATACCCAATAAGAGGTGAGAGTGAAATAAAATCCTGCTGGCTTCCAAAGCTTAATCCCATTCCACCACCAAAGACAATTCTTTCTTGAACAGGCACTCCTTTTAGGCTGTTATCTTTTCCCTGACCGAATACAAGAGGCGTAATTAAGATAAAGACAAAAAGGGTTGCAATTTTTTTCATGGTTTAGTCTTCAACGACAATAAACACATCTTCGGTTTCTTTTTTCATTAAATATTTTTCGCGTGCGAATTTTTCCAAAGATTCACGTGTGCCGAATAGCTCATCTCTGTCCTTTTGCACTTCCGCTATTTTCTCCTGATAGAATTCCTTTTCATTCTCAAGAGAATTGAGTTTTGCTGACATCCGGAAACGTGAAATCAAATCGTTGGAGTCAAGAAAAAACATCCACACAACGAAGAATAAACCGCCTAAAAAATAAAAGCTGCGAAGCGGCTTGGGCAATCGGCTTGGCATAAGTTTAAAAAATAATATCGAAGATAGTGATAATGTCTCAGAAAACAAGCCTCAAGCTTCAAGCAGTTTTGACAAAGCTTGCAGCTAATTAGAATTTCTTGCCCGGAAAGTACGCCACCTCACCCAACTCTTCTTCAATACGAATGAGTTGATTGTACTTCGCCATTCTATCTGAGCGAGAGGCAGAACCCGTTTTGATTTGACCAGTATTTAAGGCTACTGCCAAATCTGCAATGGTACTATCCTCAGTTTCGCCTGAGCGGTGCGACATAATGCTCTTATAGCTGTTGCGCTTTGCAAGATTCACCGCATTAATAGTTTCTGTCAATGAACCAATCTGATTTACTTTAATTAAAATAGAATTAGCAACACCCAGGTCAATACCCTTTTGCAAGAAAGATACGTTGGTTACAAATAAGTCGTCTCCGACCAGTTGTGTTTTCTTTCCAATAGCGTCCGTTAATTTCTTCCAGCCATCCCAATCTTCTTCCGCCATTCCATCTTCAATTGAAATAATCGGATATTTTTTTACCCAGCTCGCCCAGTAGTCAACCATT
Source organism: Flammeovirgaceae bacterium (assembly GCA_022616575.1). Lineage (GTDB taxonomy): Bacteria > Bacteroidota > Bacteroidia > Cytophagales > Cyclobacteriaceae > JAKEEN01. The sequence goes on along the minus strand of JAKEEN010000269.1, from coordinate 21,806 downwards.
TCAGCTGAACTCAATTGCTTGCCTGATGATTTTTTGAACGAGTACATTTTTGTTTTTGAATCATAGAACTCAGAAGAGGCTGCATCCATGGCAATAAAAATATCCTCACCCGGCTTAAAGCCTGACTGCTCAATCGCTTTCAGAACCACTTCAATCGCTTCTTCATTGGAAGTAATGTTAGGAGCAAAACCTCCCTCATCTCCAACATTTGTAGAAAGCCCCTTATCGTGTAAAACTTTTTTCAAATTGTGAAACACTTCCGTCCCCATGCGCAGAGCCTCCGAGAATGTATCAGCTTTTACCGGCATCACCATAAACTCCTGAAAGTCGATGGAATTATCGGCATGGCTTCCTCCATTTAAAATGTTCATCATCGGCACGGGAAGTGTATTAGCATTTACGCCACCGATGTATCGGTACAAGGGCAACCCCGCTTCCATAGCGGCCGCTTTAGCCACAGCCAATGAAGTTCCCAGAATGGCATTCGCACCTAACCTGGCCTTTGTAGGTGTTTCATCTAATTCAATCATGATTTTATCAATCAGATTTTGATCGAACACAGAAAAGCCAACTATTTCTTCGGCAATTTTTCCATTAACATTTTCAACTGCCTTGAGTACCCCTTTCCCTAAAAACTTTTTCTTGTCCCCATCACGTAACTCAACCGCTTCGTGCGTTCCGGTTGACGCTCCAGACGGAACGGCAGCTCTACCAAACGAACCGCTTTCTGTAACAACATCAACCTCAATGGTAGGATTGCCTCGACTATCCAATATCTGACGGGCGTGGATGCTTTCAATTAAACTCATATTGATTTTAGATTTTTTGATTGTTGATTTAGGCTTAATGTTAATCGTTATTAATTAATCGTTAAATCGCGGGTGCGATAAGGCATATCGATTAACCATTAACAATTAACGGTTCATTTTTCATTGACTTAATCATCTCAATGAATTGATCAAAGAGATAGGTTGAATCATGAGGTCCCGGTGACGCTTCCGGATGATATTGAACGGAGAATGCTTTTTTGCTTTTCAATCTGATACCCATGATTGTCTGATCATTCAGATGAACATGTGTAACTTCCACATCCTTATTTTTTTCAATATCCTTTTCACTCACAGCAAAACCATGATTTTGCGAAGTCATCTCACCTAAACCTGTAACCAGATTCTTAACCGGATGATTGAGCCCGCGGTGACCATGATGCATTTTATATGTGGACACACCTGATGCCAGTGCCAGGATCTGATGCCCAAGGCAAATCCCAAACAAGGGTTTGTCTGCAACTAAAATCTCCTTCACAGTATCTACTGCATAAGACATTACCGATGGATCTCCTGGGCCATTGGAAATAAAGTAAGCGTGAGGATTCCACGCTTCCATTTCCTGAAAGGTGGATTTCGCAGGAAACACCTTGATGTAACAGTTCCTCTTCGAAAGATTTCTTAGAATGTTCGTCTTGATCCCCAAATCAAGAGCCGCAATTTTATACTTGCTTGATGAATCACCAACAAGATAAGCCTCTTTGGTAGTTACCACAGACGACAACTCAAGGCCATCCATGGAGGGGACTTTCTTGATTTGCTCCTTCATTTGATCAGGGGTTAGCTCTGACGAAATAAGGGCATTCATAGCTCCTTTGCTTCGGATATAGCGCACCAGCATTCGGGTATCAACATCAGAGATACCCACTACTCCATACTTCTCTAAATATTCCTGAAGACTTTCTTTTGAAGTAAAGCGACTGTACACCTCTGAAAAATCATTAACAACCAGTCCCGCAATTTTAGGTTTTGACGACTCCTGTTCTTCAACAACGGTACCGTAATTACCAATATGCGGAGTGGTGTTTACAATAATCTGTCCGTAGTACGAGGGGTCTGTGTAAATCTCCTGATAACCGGTCATTCCTGTATTAAAACAAATTTCACCCCCTGTGGTACCGATCTTCCCGATCGCTTTTCCTTCAAGGAGAAGGCCGTCTGCCAGGTACAAATATGCTTTTTGATTCATTGGCTACAAAAATAACCGAGTTAAGTGATTTAGATTCATGAAAAACAAAAAAGGGATTGAACTCGCGTCCAATCCCCGGTATTTAAAGTCTCTTTTCAACTTATTCTTTGCTTTTAGTGGCTTTCTTTATTTTGGCCGGCTTTTTCTCTTCGGCAGAAGCCTCAACCGTTGCTGTTTCTGCGCTTGCATCAGTTTTTTTCGCAGGCTTTCTGCCTCTGCGGGTCTTGCCTTTCTTCTCAGCACCTTCTTGACCGTAGATCATATTGAAGTCCACTAACTCGATCAGACACATTTCAGCATTATCTCCCTGGCGAACGTCTGCTAACTTGATAATACGGGTATAGCCACCTGGACGCTCTGATGTCTTCGATGCCACTTCACCAAACAAAGCCTTTACAGACTCCTTGTTTTGAAGGTACGAAAACACCATCCGTCTTGAATGCGTAGTATCATCCTTTGCGCGTGTAATCAGCGGCTCTACGTACTTTCTCAATTCCTTAGCCTTGGCTACGGTGGTAGTAATGCGTTTATTTAAAATCAGGGAAGATGCCATGTTGGAAAGCAGCGCTTTACGGTGGCTGGTCTTTCTTCCTAAATTATTTATTTTATCTCCGTGTCTCATGAGCTTATCGCTTAATCTTCTTCCAATTTATATTTTGCAAGATCCATTCCGAAGGTAAGACCCTTGTCGGCAACTAATTGCTCTAATTCGGCCAGTGATTTTTTACCGAAGTTTCTGAACTTCATCATGTCAGAAATCTCGAGTTGTACTAAGTCACCCAATGTTTTCACATCAGCTGCTTTCAAGCAGTTGTAGGCTCTAACAGAAAGATCCAGGTCATGAAGCTGTGTTTTCAGCAGCTTGCGCATATGAAGCATCTCTTCATCTACTTGCTCAACTTCTGCATCCTTACCGGTTTCGAGTTCAATCGACTTGTCAGAGAACAGGCGGAAGTGCTGAATCAAAATAAATGCAGCGCCTTCTAATGCTTTCTCGGGGTGGATAGAACCATCTGTTTCAATATCAACCAAAAGCTTTTCGTAGTCAGTCTTTTGCTCAACACGCGTGTTCTCAACGCTGAATTTTACGTTCTTCACCGGAGTAAAGATCGCATCGATAGGAATGAAACCGAAAACTTGCTCCGTTGGCTTATTCTCTTCTGCTGGTAAATAACCTCTTCCTTTTTCAAGTGTTAATTCAATTTCAAAGTGAGCGGCTTCATCGAGGTTACAGATCACATGCTCAGGGTTCAGAATCTCGAAACCTGTTGTGAATTTTGAAATATCGCCAGCCTTGAATTGCTTCTGCTTCTTGATGTTCACAGTAATCTTGCTCTCCACGCTATCAGCCACTTTCTTGAAGCGAACCATTTTCAGGTTCAGAATGATCTCTGCTACATCTTCAACAACTCCTTCAATCGTTGAGAACTCGTGTAATACACCCGGAACTTTAATCCCGGTGATGGCATATCCTTCTAATGAAGAAAGGAGGATTCTTCTGAGGGCGTTACCAATCGTTACACCGTATCCTTTTTCCAGAGGCTTGAATGTGAAATGTCCGTGAAAATCATCAGACTTTTCCATTACAACCTTCTCTGGCATTTGAAATGCTAATATCGACATAGTAGTTTTTTTAAATGTTAGAATTACTTCGAGTACAATTCAACGATCAACTGCTCGTTGATATTTTCCGGAATATCCTGGCGAGGAGGAAGATTGATAATCTTACCTTCCATTTCCTGAACATTCCACTCGAGCCAATTGTATTTTTTCGCTCCCTGTACGCTTAAGCTATTCGTAATTACTTCCAAAGACTTAGATCGTTCACGAACACCAACCGCATCACCGGGACGAAGTGTATAAGAAGGTACGTTTACAATTTCACCATTCACCGTAATATGGCAATGAGAAACTAATTGACGCGCTGCCCTGCGGGTAGGTGCAATACCTAAACGATACACCGTGTTATCTAAGCGAGCCTCGAGCAATTGCAACAACAATTCACCCGTTACACCCGACTTGCGTGAAGCTGTATCAAACAACTTGGCAAACTGGCGCTCTAATAATCCGTAGATATATTTTGCCTTCTGCTTTTCTGCAAGCTGAATAGCATATTCTGACTGCTTGCGCTTTTTGCCACGGCCGTGCATTCCGGGAGCATAGTTCTTCTTTTGAAGCGCTTTGTTCTCACCTAAAATAGGCTCGTTAAATCTTCTTGATATTCTGGCGCGAGGACCTGTGTATCTTGCCATGTTACTTTATTCTTAAATATTTTAAACTCTTCTTTTCTTAGGCGGACGGCAACCATTGTGTGGCAGCGGAGTTACATCGCGAATCGCAGTGATTTCAATGCCAGTTCCCTGAATCGTTCTGATGGCAGACTCACGTCCGGCACCAGGGCCTTTCACAAACACCTCTACTTTTCTCAAGCCGAGTTCGAAAGCTTTGGAAGCGCAATCCTGAGCAGCCATCTGAGCTGCATACGGAGTGTTTTTCTTTGAGCCCTTGAAACCCATCTTACCGGCCGATGACCACGTGATCACCTGACCTGTTGAGTTGGTCATAGAAATGTTGATGTTGTTGAACGTAGCATGGATGTGAGCCTGTCCTACAGCCTCTACATTTACTACCCTCTTTTTTGCTTTATCTTTTCTCTTTTCAGCAGTTGCCATATTCTGAATTTAGATTTTTGACTTTTGATTTTTGATTTGGTTCTTATTCTCAAATCTTAAAATCGCAAATCATAAATTATTACTAGCCTTTAGTTGCCTTCTTCTTGTTGGCTACCGTCTTACGCTTACCTTTTCGGGTACGGGCGTTGTTCTTGGTAGTCTGACCGCGCACCGGTAAACCTCTGCGATGGCGAAGACCACGGTAGCAACCGATATCCATCAGGCGCTTTATGCTCAGCTGGATTTCAGAGCGAAGGTTACCCTCCACTTTAAATTGTTCAGAAATGATCGAGCGGATGGCGTTAGCCTCCTCGTCTGACCAATCTTTTACTTTTTTGTCCCAGGTAACGCCTGCACCAGTCAAAATTTGCTGAGCAGATCTGCGGCCAATACCGAAGATATACGTGAGCGATATCTCGCCACGCTTGTTTACCGGAATATCAACACCTTGTATACGTGCCATATTGATTAACCTTGTCTTTGTTTATAACGTGGATTCTTTTTGTTAATCACATACAATTTGCCTTTGCGTCTGATGATCTTACAGTCAGCGCTACGCTTCTTTATGGATGCTTTAACTTTCATTTTCTGTTCTGTTGTTGAGACGCATAATGATGCGTCTCTACGTTTTTATTTATACCTAAATACAATTCTTCCTTTTGATAAATCGTAAGGCGACATTTCCAACCTTACTTTATCGCCCGGCAATATACGGATGTAATTCATTCGCATCTTTCCGGAAATATGCGCCAATACTTCATGACCGTTTTCCAATTGAACGCGAAACATCGCGTTTGAAAGGGCCTCCAGTATGGTGCCGTCTTGCTCTATTGACTTTTGCTTCGCCACTTATATGGATAATTTTGTTCTATATACTCGTGTGTCGTCAAAATCTCAGTCTTATCCTCATGTATGGCGACCATGTGCTCAAAGTGCGCAGATGGTTTTCTATCACTTGTACGGATCGTCCACCCGTCTCTCTCCTGCACTACATTTTTGGTTCCCATGTTGATCATCGGTTCGATGGCAAACACCATCCCCTTAACCAACTTCACCCCTTTACCCCGCTTTCCAAAATTCGGCACTTCCGGATCCTCATGAAGACTCTTCCCTACTCCATGCCCCACTAACTCTCTCACCACTCCATATCCGAAGTTCTCTACATAACTTTGGATCGCATAACTCACATCACCCATCCGGTTGCCGGCTTTCGCCTGCTCAATACCCCGAAAGAGCGACTCGTATGTTCTTTCGAGTAACAGTAGCGCTTCTTTACCTGCACCTTCCAGTGGATAGGTGTAAGCCGAATCGCTGTGGTACCCTTTATATTGTACTCCGCAATCAACGGAAATAATATCACCTTCTTTGATCTCGTAGTTGCCCGGAAAACCATGCACTACAACCTCATTGACTGATATACAAAGCGAAGCCGGAAAGCTGCCATTGTAATTCTTGAATGATGGAGTCCCACCATGATCGCGAATAAACTCTTCAGCTATTCTATCCAGTTCCTTGGTTTTTATACCAACCTTCAATCGTTTCGCTACTTCTCCGTGTGCTTTCCCTAGTATTTGGGCGCTTTCGCGGATTTTCACTAACTCTTCTTCAGTCTTTAAGTGAACCATTCAGCACTTAAGCCGCAGCAAATTGAGAACGTCCTTTTACTCTTCCAGACTTCATCATCCCTTCGTAGTGTCTCATCAGCAGGTAGCTCTCAATCTGCTGGAGGGTGTCTAACACAACTCCCACCAAAATCAAAAGGGAAGTACCGCCATAAAACTGAGCAAAGTTCTGACCGATGCCGACTCTCACTGCAAATGCCGGAAGAATCGCTATGATCACCAAAAAGATGGCGCCAGGAAAAGTAATTCTTGATAAAATCGTATCTATAAATTCAGAGGTTTCTTTTCCAGGCTTAATACCGGGAACAAATCCACCGTTTCTTTTTAAGTTATCAGCAATGTCGTTGGAGTTGATAGTGATTGCTGTGTAGAAGAATGTGAAAATCAAAATCAGCGAACCAAACAACAAATTGTATTGCCATGAAGTATAGTCAGAAAACGTAGAGCCGATGTAAGCACCGATGTCACTGTCTCTCCAGATACCAGCTAACAGTGCAGGAATAAACATTAAGGCCTGAGCAAAAATGATTGGCATAACACCAGCCGAGTTCAGCTTCAACGGAATGAAGTCTCTTTTACCACCATACAATTTATTGCCAATTACCTGCTTCGCGTATTGAATCGGAATTCTGCGTGTTGCCTGTGTAATCAAGATCACACCCATCACAATAAAGAACAGAGCAATTACTTCAATAATAAAAAGAAGAGCACCATTCATTCCTCTGTTGTTAACAGCTTCATCAATTATAGCTCCAGGGAAGCGGGAGACAATACCGATCATAATTAGCATGGAGATACCATTACCAATTCCTTTATCCGTAATTCTCTCACCAAGCCACATACAGAACATCGTACCTGCAATAAGAATGATGATAGATGAAGCATAAAAGAAAATGCCAGGATTAATGATCGCTTCTGTAAGTGTTCCACGTATGTAACCGTAAGATTGAAAACCTGTAATAAATATAGTCAGCACTCTTGTGAACTGGTTCAATCTCTTGCGTCCGGAATCTCCCTCCTTTTGCATTTTCTGAAAATACGGAACCGCCACCGTTAGTAACTGAACAATGATGGAGGCCGATATATATGGCATAATGCCAAGCGCGAAAATGGAGGCACGACTGAACGATCCGCCTAAGAATGTATTAAGCAAATCAAAAATACCTCCCTGTGCACCTGTGCCAAGTTTGGCCGCATCAATTCCGGGAAGGACAATAAAAGACCCCAATCTGAAAATGATGAGAAAGCCCATCGTGTTCAGAATCCTAATGCGTAGGTCTTCAATGGAAAAAATGTTCTTTATCGTCTCTAAGAATCGCTTCATTTCTTATTTAATAGTGGTGGCAGTACCACCTGCGTTTTCAATAGCCTTTACTGCAGTTGCTGAGAAAGCATGTGCTTCAACAGTAACTTTTGATTTCAACTCACCGCGACCTAATACTTTTACACGGTCATTCTTTCCAATAATTCCATTGTCGATCATGAACTGAAGGCTGATCGCGCTTCCTTTCGCTGCAAGCTCTTCCAACACATCCAGGTTAACTGCTTTGGCGTAAACCTTATTGTTGTTCTTAAAACCGAACTTAGGAAGTCTTCGCTGAAGTGGCATTTGACCACCTTCAAAACCAAACTTCTGTGAATAGCCAGAACGTGACTGGGCACCTTTGTGACCACGGCCCGCTGTGCTACCGCCCGAACCTTGTCCGCGTCCTAAGCGCTTGTTGGTTTTTGTAGAACCTTTTGCAGGTTTTAATGTATGCAGCTTCATCTTACAATGCTTTAACTGTAATCAAATGATTTACTTTCTGAATCATACCTTGAATAGCAGGTGTTAATTCATGCTCAACGGTCTTATTAATTCTGCCAAGACCCAGTGACTTCAATGTTCTCAATTGTGTCTCCGGTCTTTTGATCGAGCTACGTTTCTGTGTTATCTGAACCTTTGCCATATCTCTTACCCGTTAAAAACTTTTGATAATGCGATACCTCTGTTCTTAGCAATCGTTGCCGCATCACGCATGTTGGTAAGCGCATTGAAGGTTGCTTTTACCACGTTGTGAGGGTTTGACGATCCTTTTGACTTAGCCAATACGTTGTGCACACCAGCACTCTCTAATACGGCACGCATCGCACCCCCGGCAATTACACCGGTACCGGCAGAAGCTGGCTTCAACAACACGAATCCACCACCGAATTTTCCAAGCGATTCGTGAGGTACGGTACCTTTAATGATAGGCACTTTTACCAGGTGCTTCTTGGCATCATCGATACCTTTGGTGATAGCATCCTGAACTTCGTTTGCTTTTCCAAGACCGTAGCCTACTACACCATTTCCATCACCTACTACTACAATCGCTGCGAAGCTGAATCTGCGACCACCTTTTACCACTTTCGCTACGCGCTGAATGGCTACGACTTTCTCTTTTAAGTCGATCTCGCTGGCCTTTACTGTGCTGATATTGCTAACTGACATAGTCTTTTATCTCATTAAAATGTTAAACCACCTTCGCGTGCACCCTCTGCAACAGCCTTGATATTGCCGTGGTAGAGATAGCCATTACGATCGAAAACAATCGTATTGATACCGGAAGCCTTTGCTTTTTCTGCGATCTTCTTTCCTACTGACTTAGAAGTTTCTACCGTCAATTTTGATTTCTCGCCTAACTCAGCAGTTGAGGCTGAAGCTATTGTGATTCCTTTGGTATCGTCAATAATCTGAGCATAGATACCCTTGTTGCTTCTGAAAACAGATAAGCGGGGCTTTTCGGTTGTTCCGTTGATCTTCTTACGGACACCCATCTTAATTCGCTCTCTTCTATTTGTTATTTTGCTCGTTGACATAATGCTTTCTTATCGGGTTAAATTATTTAGCAGCAGCCTTACCAGCTTTTCTGCGAACATACTCACCGGTGAAGCGAATACCCTTGCCCTTGTAAGGCTCAACCTTACGAAGCGACTTCAGTTTTGCTGCCACCTGGCCGATCAATTGCTTATCAATACCTTCCAGGATAATCGTTGGGTTTCCCCCTTTCTCCTGTACCGTTGTCACTTTAATTTCTGAAGGAACCGCCAGGAAAATATTGTGTGAATATCCCAGGCTTAATTCCAGCACATTTGATTGTGCCTGTGCTTTATAACCAACACCGACTAATTCAAGTTGATGTTTATATCCATTCTTTACGCCTTCTACCATGTTGGCGATCAATGAACGATAAAGACCGTGCATCGCTTTGTGACGCTTCTGCTCAGTAGGTCTTACCACGGTCACTTCATTATTTTCCTGCTTTACATCAAAGTCAGGGTCAATAATTTGCTTCAACTCACCCTTAGGTCCTTTTACTGCCACCTGGTGGTTATCTTTTGAGTAATTGATAGTTACTCCTGAAGGAATCTCGATTGCTAATTTACCTATGCGCGACATACTCCTGAGTGATTAATAAACGTAACACAATACTTCACCACCCACATTCATATTGCGGGCTTCTTTATCGGTCACTACTCCTTTTGATGTTGAGAGAATAGCGATACCTAAGCCATTCAACACGCGGGGCATTGAATCGGTGCCGGTATATTGTCTCAATCCAGGGGTACTGATTCGTTGCAATTTTGTGATCGCAGATTCCCTGGTCTCAGGATTGTACTTAAGAGCGATCTTAATCACACCCTGATGATTCTGTGCATCATCAAACTTGTAATTGAGGATATAACCTTTATCAAATAACACTTTGGTTATTTCCTTCTTCAGGTTCGATGCGGGGATTTCCACAACCTTGTGGTTCGCCTTAATGGCGTTCCGTAACCTGGTTAGATAATCTGATATTGGATCTGTCATAATCTCCTGTCCGTTATTAAAAAGCAAACCCGTTCCTTAAAAACGGGTTGCAAAGATATTAAACAATTCTTCTTTTTCAAACTGTTACCCGGTTTCTGCCCTTTGATCAGGCGACCTGGATACTCAGCAACCTATATGTTATAAAGCGTAAAGCTTACCAGCTTGCCTTTGTCAAGCCAGGAATTTTACCTTCAGAGGCCATATCGCGGAATATATTACGGCAAACACCGAATTTTCGCATATATCCTCTGGGTCTTCCTGTCAACTTGCAGCGATTCTTTAAACGAACCGGAGAGGCATTTCTTGGAAGTTTATCCAAAGCCAAATAGTCTCCGGCTTCTTTTAAAGCCTTTCTTTTAGCTGCATGAAGCGATACCAGCTTTTCTCTTTTCTTGTTTCTTGAAACAACTGAAAGTTTAGCCATGTTTCTAGTTTAGTTTTTATTTGCAAATGGCATCCCGAATGACTTCAGGAGTTCATAGCTTTCTTCATCATTCTTAGCAGACGTGACGAACGTAATGTCCATACCGCTGATCTTATTCACTTTGTCGATCTGGATTTCAGGGAAGATAATTTGTTCCTTGATACCCAATGTGTAGTTACCACGGCCATCGAAACCTTTGGGGCTTACACCTTTAAAGTCACGTACGCGTGGCAATGCCACATTCATCAGACGATCTAAAAATTCATACATCTGATTTCCACGTAAAGTTACACGCACACCAATCGGCATGTTTTCGCGCAACTTGAAGTTTGAAATCGCCTTCTTTGATTTTGTTGCCACAGCCTTTTGGCCGGTGATGGTTGTAATCTCTTCGATAGCAACATCAATCAATTTTTTGTCAGCTACAGCTGCACCCATACCTTTATTAATACAGATCTTCTCGATCTTAGGTACTTGCATAACCGACTTGTACTGGAACTTGCCCTTTAACGCAGGTGCAATTTCCTTTACATACTTCTCTTTTAGTCTGGGAGTAGCCATATTACTTTATAAATTCTCCTGTCTTCTTTGCGTAACGTTGCAACTTTCCTTTATCATCCAGCTTGCGTCCTACGCGGGTTGCATTGCCGCTGGCAGGATCTACTACCATCAGGTTACTGATGTGTACAGAAGCTTCTGTTTTTTTAATTCCACCTTCAGGTTTACCTGCCGATGGTTTCTCATGCTTCGTGATGATGTTGATACCTTCAACCACCACGCGGCTCTTTGAAGTAATCACTTCAAGTACTTTGCCTGTTTTTCCTTTATCATCTCCGGCAATCACCTTTACGGTGTCACCTTTACGGATGTTGAATTTCTTTCTTTCCATGATTAAATCACTTCTGGAGCCAATGAAACAATTTTCATAAACTGCTTTTCTCTCAACTCACGAGCCACAGGTCCGAAAATACGGGTACCTCTGGGTTCGTCCTGGTTGTTTAAAAGAACAGCTGCATTATCTTCAAAGCGGATGTATGATCCGTCTTTTCTTCTGATCTCTTTCGTAGTTCGTACCACTACAGCCTTGGTTACCGTACCTTTTTTAATCTGGCTGGTCGGGATGGCCGACTTCACAGTAACTACAATTTTATCTCCTACAGAAGCATAACGTCTGCTTGAACCTCCCAATACGTGCATACAAAGCACTTCTTTGGCTCCGCTGTTATCGGCTACGGTAAGTCTACTCTCGGTGCGTATCATGATTACTTCGCTTTTTCAATGATTTCTACTAATCTCCAACGCTTGTCCTTACTCAGCGGACGAGTCTCCATAATCTTCACGGTATCACCGATACCGGCCGTATTATTCTCGTCATGAGCTTTGAATTTGGTAGTGCGGTGAACGAACTTACCATAGATCGGGTGCTTTACTTTTCTTTCGATAGCAACCGTAATGGTCTTTTGCATTTTATTGCTTACCACTTTACCCACTCGTTCCTTTCTCAGGTTCCTTTCCATAGGAATTATTTTTGAAGTTCTTTAGCTGTCAACTCTGTCTTAAGCCGTGCAATCAGTTTGCGTGTTTCTTTAATCTTCATCGGATTTTCGATGGCCGATACCTGGTGAGCAAACTGCATTTTGCGAAGCGTTTCTTTTTCGCTCGCCACTTTTTCTTTTAGCTCAGTAACACTCAAGCCTTTTATTTCTGAATTCTTCATGGCTTATGACTATTCTACGTAATCTCTTCTAACTGTAAACTTGGTCTTCAGCGGAAGCTTGCCTTCAGCAAGTCTCAACGCTTCTTTGGCTGTGGCCATATTCACGCCCCCTGCTTCGAACAGGATCGTACCTGGCTTTACAATAGCTACCCAATATTCGGGAGCACCTTTACCTTTACCCATCCGCACTTCAGCGGGCTTTCTGGTAACGGGTTTGTCAGGGAAAATTCTGATCCAAACCTGGCCTTCTCTTTTCATGGCACGGGTTACCGCAACACGGGCAGCCTCAAGCTGGCGCGCTGTAATCCATCCACCTTCTAATGATTTAAGACCGAAAGAACCGAAAGCGATTGAATGACCACGCGTTGCGTTGCCTTTCATTTTGCCTTTCTGCATCTTTCTGAATTTCGTACGTTTAGGCTGTAACATTGCTACCTAAATTTTATTTGTTAGTTCTTACGATTTTCTCTTCTTCCACCACCGCGCTGCTCACGGTCGCCACCTCGTCTTCCACCACCGCCACGGTTTCCACCGCCACGGTTTTCATTGCCGCCTTTTTGTTGGCCACCCTGACCACCGCCCTGGTTGCTCATCATACCTACGTTAGGAGATAAATCTCTCTTACCGTAAACTTCTCCTTTGAACACCCATACTTTGATACCAATCTTTCCATACACAGTTTGTGCTTCTGAGATTGCATAATCAATATCCGCACGAAGTGTGTGGAGTGGAATTCTTCCTTCTTTGTATTGCTCAGTACGAGCCATATCAGAACCAGCCAAACGGCCGGATACTTTCACTTTAATACCTTCTGCACCTACACGCATCGCTGAAGCAATGGCTTGCTTCATAGCGCGCTTGTAAGAAATACGTGCTTCAATTTGCTGAGCCACAGATTCACCAACCAACTTCGCATCTAATTCAGGACGCTTAATTTCATAAATGTTGATCTGAACGTCTTTGCCGGTGAGTTTTTTCAACTCTTCCTTAATCTTGTCAACTTCGTTGCCACCTTTACCAATCACAACACCGGGACGGGCCGTGTGAATAGTTAAGGTGATGCGCTTCAGCGTACGTTCAATAACAACTTTTGAAATACCACCTTTAGGAATACGAGCCTCCACATATTTTCTGATCTTCTGGTCTTCAACCAGTTTATCAGCGAACGTTTTTCCACCAAACCAGTTGGAATCCCAACCACGAATGATGCCTAAGCGAAGTCCTACCGGATTAACTTTTTGTCCCATTATGCCTTAGTTTCTTGTTCTGCAGTTTGTGTTTCTTTCGCCATGCTGTCGAGGATCAACGTAACATGGTTTGATCTTTTCCTCACGCGGTACGCTCTTCCCTGGGGAGCCGGGCGCATTCTCTTTAAGATACGGCCTCCATCAACCCAAATCTCTTTCACAAAAAGATCGGCTTCTTCCATCTTCTTGTCGCTATTCTTGGCATTCCAGTTTGCAATCGCTGAGAGAAGGAGTTTCTCGATTGATGCAGCACCAATCTTTGCCTCATACTTCAATAAGTTGAGGGCTTTGTTTACTCTCTCGCCACGGATCATATCCGCTACGAGTCTCATCTTACGAGGTGATGAAGGTACGTTCACTAACTTCGCAGTTACAGAACCCGACTTCGCAGCCTCTTTGCGAGCATCACGCTTCTCTCTCTTGAGAACTGATCTTTTTGTTTTCGCTGTAGCTTCCATGTTTACTAAGCGTTATCTTTCTTGTTACCAGAGTGACCTTTGAACGTACGGGTCGGTGCAAACTCTCCGAGTTTGTGGCCTACCATGTTCTCTGTCACATAAACAGGTATAAATTTATTTCCATTGTGAACGGCAAACGTATGGCCAATAAGCTCAGGGATAACTGTTGATCTTCTTGACCAGGTCTTGATCACTGACTTTTTGCCTGACTTCTCCATTCCTTCTACTTTCTTAAGCAGACGGAAGTCACAATAAGCTCCTTTTTTAATCGAGCGTCCCATTATTTTTTCCTCTTAGATATGATTAGACGATCTGAATACTTCTTTGGATGACGAGTCTTCTTACCCTTGGTATAAAGACCCTTGCGTGAACGAGGGTGACCACCAGAGGCACGACCTTCACCACCACCCATCGGGTGATCTACCGGGTTCATTGCCACCGCACGTGTGCGAGGACGAATACCTCTCCAGCGGCTGCGACCTGCCTTACCCACACTTTCGTTCATGTGATCTGCATTCGATACAGCACCCACCGTAGCGATGCATACATCCATTACATTTCTCATTTCACCGGAAGGCATTTTTAAGGTTGCCATTCCTCCTTCGCGTGCCAACAACTGTACAAATGTTCCGGCACTGCGAGCTATTGCTCCGCCTTTGCCTGGCTTCAATTCTACATTGTGAACAATAGTACCGAGTGGAATTTTAGCGAGCGGAAGTGCATTGCCTACTTCAGGCGCTACTTCAGCACCCGCAACAACTTGCTGACCAACCTTAAGGCCATCGGGAGCAAGAATATATGCCTTCTCACCGTCAACGTAATACAATAAAGCAATACGTGCCGAACGAGTTGGATCGTACTCTACCGATTTTACCGTAGCCGGTATTCCAAACTTATTGCGCTTGAAGTCGATGTCTCTCAGCTTTTGCTTGTGACCACCACCGATGTAACGCATCGTCATGCGACCTTTGCCGTTACGACCACCGGTTTTCTTTAATGTTGTTACCAGCGACTTCTCAGGCTTGGAGGCCGTGATGTCGTCAAACGAGGTAGCCAGTCTGTGTCTGGTTCCCGGGGTTACTGGTTTTAATTTTCTCAACGCCATTGTTTACGCTGATTAGATGTTGTTATAAAAATCAATTACTTCACCTTGAGCCAACGTAACGATGGCTTTCTTATAGCTGGGTTTGCGGCCGGCTAGTACACCTGCTTTTGTGTAGCGGGTCTTTTTCTTACCCATTACGCTCAATGTGTTCACCTTTTCAACCGTTACACCGTACTGCTTTTCAACAGCACTCTTAATCTCTACTTTGTTGGCACCGATGTTTACAATGAAACCGTACTTACCCTTTTCATTAAGGGCAGAAACTTTCTCGGTAACCAGAGGCTTTCTTAAAACGCTCATGATTCTTTATTTAAAAGGTCAACAACTTTGTTCACTGAGCTCTCTACGAAAATCACACTGTCAGCATTCATCACATCGTAGGTGTTGATCTGATCAACCGTAGTCACTTTAGCATTCTCAATATTTCTGCCTGAAAGAACAACGTTCTTGTTTACTTCAGAAAGAATGAGCAGTGTTTTCTTATCATTTAAAGACAGGGACTTCAACAATGAAGTGTACTGCTTTGTCTTGGCTGACTCGAAGTTGAAATCTTCCAATACAGCAATGGAATTGTCTTTTGCTTTGTATGAAAGCGCTGATTTGCGCGCGAGATCTTTTACTTTCTTGTTAAGCTTGAAAGAGTAATCGCGGGGCTGAGGACCGAATACACGTCCACCCCCTTTAAACTGAGGGTTCTTAATATTACCCGCACGTGCACCGCCCGTACCTTTTTGCTTCTTCAGTTTCTTGGAAGAACCTGAAATTTCATTCCGCTGCTTTGATTTATGCGTTCCCTGGCGCTTGTTCGCAAGGATGCTCTTTACATCAAGGTAAATCGCGTGGTCGTTTGGCTCTATGCCAAACACATTATCAGACAGGCTTACGTTACGGCCCGTCTTCTCACCACTATATTTTAATACTGCTACTTCCATTACTTCTGAAGGATTACAGTTGAATTTTTAGCTCCGGGAACAGAACCACTGATGATAATCAGGTTCTGATCAGGCATAATCTTTACTACTCTCAGGTTAGTGGTTTTCTTATTATCACCACCCATGCGGCCTGCCAGGCGCTTACCTTTAGGTACACGGGATGCAAAAGAGGCGTTACCCATTGAACCAGGGGCACGCAAACGATCGTGCTGACCGTGTGTTTGTCCACCTACTCCGCTGAATCCATGGCGCTTTACAACACCCTGGAAACCTTTACCTTTTGACGTACCGACAACGTCTACGAAATCGCCTTCTGCAAATACATCCTGAATTCGGATTTCCTTGCCCAACTCAACGATTCCATCAAATTCTTTTCTAAAATCGCGGAATTCAGCTACGGCCTTCTTGGGTGTAGTGTTCGCTTTCTTGAAATGGCCTTGCATGGCTTTCGGAGTATGTTTCTCCTTCTTTTCGCCAAACGCCAATTGAACTGCGCGGTATCCGTCAGTCTCCTCATTCTTCACTTGCGTTACAACGCAAGGACCAGCTTCGATTACCGTGCAAGCGATGTTCTCGCCTTCCGCTACGTAAACGCTGGTCATTCCTACTTTCTTTCCTATAATTCCAGGCATGGTTGAAACCTTTTATTGCTGTTTTTCAGGATTTTCGCGCTTTTCGGCCTGATAACAGGCTTCTTTCGCAAAAAAGGACTGCAAAGATAGGAACTAAGTGTAAGTAACCAAATGTGACATTTGAAATTTTTCCAATTTGGGGGCATGAACCCCTGTTTTGATGAAGATTAGGCCTAAAACAGGTAACATTGCTCTTGAGGAATTTTCATGAATCAAAAAGTTGGAATTAAACTAAGATGGTGGCTTTTGGGGGGCTCCGTCCTTCTTTTATTTCTCGCTGATCTTACAGCAGGAAGCACTCAAATTCCAATTTCGGAAATAGTCAAAATAATATTTGGGTTTAGCCCTCTAGACCCAATCCATGCTGATATCATCTTCAACTTTCGATTACCCAAAACCGTAACCTGTGTTTTGACAGGAAGTGCCCTTTCCATAGCGGGTCTTTTAATGCAAACTTTATTTAGAAATCCGCTGGCCGGACCTGATGTTTTTGGTTTAAGCTCCGGGGCAGGCCTGGCCGTTGCTTTTGTTGTGATGGCGGGACTTTCAAGCCAGTTGAATGTATTGACCATTCCTTTGGCCGCCAGTATTGGCTGTGCCGGTGTCTTTGTCCTTGTATTTGTTGCGGCTCAAAAAATCAGGAATAATGTTTCCATCTTGATTATCGGGTTGATGATTGGGGCCACAACCTCTTCTATAGTCAGTATCCTTCAGTTTTTTACGCAGGCAGAAAGCCTTCAACAATTTCTTATCTGGACTTTCGGATCAATAAGCACCCTTAATTGGACAGAGATTTCATTTCTCGCAGGCGTTGTACTTGCAGCTTGCTTTGCGCTCTTTGTCAATATCAAGTCAATGAACGGCTGGTTGTTGGGTGAATCGTATGCGCAGAGTATTGGCATCCAAAGTAAAAAGGTGAAGACTCTGGCTATAGTTACTACAAGCATCCTGACAGGAGTAGTTACTTCCCTTTGCGGGCCGATTGCCTTTGTTGGATTGGCTGTACCCCACATGACTCGTATTTTATTGGGAACAACCAATCATAAAAACTTATTACCGGGCGTGATTTTTCTGGGGAGCGTCCTGATGCTGGTTTGTGACATTCTTGCCAACATGCCCGGTGGCGGATCGGTGTTGCCTGTCAATGCGATGACATCGTTGATAGGTGCTCCTATTGTTGTGTGGATACTAATTCGTGCCAAGCGCGTATATGTATAAAGAAAAAGAGCAAGACATATTATTTTCTGTGTCTGATCTGAAAGTCGGGTTTCGGGATCATGCGCTTTTTGAAAACCTGACGCTTGACTTGAAAGCCGGTGAGTTGGTTTGTTTTATGGGCCCGAATGGTGTTGGGAAGTCAACCTTGATAAAAACGTTGGCAGGACTACACCCTCCTCTTTCTCATCTTAAGGGTGGATTAAAGGGAGGTGAAAAAAAAATCTCTGTGGTTCTCACAGATAAAATTCAAGTAGCAGACATGTCTGTTCGCGAATTAGTTTCTTTTGGGCGGTACCCCTACCTGGGCTGGAACATCAATCTTTCTTCGCATGATGACGAAATAGTATCCCGTGCCATCGGGCAGGTTCGAATTCAACATCTCTCAGAAAAAAAATTATTTCAACTCAGTGATGGCCAATTGCAAATGGCCATGATTGCCCGGGCACTTGCACAAGAAACACCTGTACTCCTTCTTGATGAACCAACTGCTCACCTTGATTTAAACAATCGTGTAGAGATTATGAATTTGCTACTATCGCTTTGTAAAAAAGAGCGTAAAGCCGTCCTCGTTTCAACGCATGAATTAGATCTGGCCCTTCAGACTGCCGACCTACTGTGGCTGGCGATGAACAAGACTATTAAAAAAGGAATCCCGGAAGATCTTGTGCTGAATGGAGCGCTGGACGAGTTATTTCAATTCAAAGGGTTTGATTTGAAAACAGGTAAGGTTCAGCATTCTCCGCATCGCAGTAAACACGTTGGATTAAAAGGGGAAGGCGCTGAACTGCTCTGGACAAAAAATGCGCTTGAGCGGAACGGGTATCAAGTTTCAGATCGAGGCATACATGTGTCAATTTCAAAAGCCGGAAATAAATTTATGTGGAGGGTTGACGAGAAAATCTTTGATTCTATTTCTGAGTTATTAAAACATCTTGATGCAGTTGACCGCTAGACTCAGTTAAATTTCCACCCAATAGAAAAAGCACCGCCACCATACGTAACTTTCGACCAGGTGTCATAGGCATTAAAATATATTGAATGTGTTTTGGGTACACCCCATGAATCTGCTTCATCACTCCAGCCCATATCAGTAAAGGAGAACCAGGCACGCTCGGCTATAAACAATCTTTTAAAACCAAATGAAAATTCTATACAGAAGGAATTGTAAAATCTCTTACCTGACTTGGTTGTATTTGCTTCATCCGAGTAATCATTCCACCCGGTTATACCAATATTAGGATCCGGATCACGTATGAAAATTCTCGCTTCTTCTTTTAAATGCGATTTAAGCACAATTGAGTTTACGATTCCAATGCCCATACTTATTCTCAGGTTTTCATCTAAAACCGAAATGTGTGCACTTCCTTTTAAAATAACGGGAATTTGTAAGAGTCTAATTTCCGCGTTCGAAGACATCAGGTCTGGCTCAGCATGGTTGGAATAGCCGGTGACTGAAAATTCATGATTCGAATAAAACATGCAGACCTCAAGAGAAGTTGAAGTAAAATACTTTGGATTCATAACTACCGAGTCACCTCGCAGGTAGCGAGGTTTTCGCAGCCATAATTCACCCTCCAACCCTAATGATGCAACTCCAAATGCGGCACCTCCATAAAAATAAGGTGTGTAGTTGCCTTTTGTGAAACTCATATTTAAAATAGTATTTGACAACGTTGCGCGAAGTTCAACTTGTGCGTGCAATGCTGCAGGTATACTCAGCAAAAGGAAAAATATTTTATTCATGTACTATTTACCCAGTAAAATAAACGGACCCCAATAGTATGGATGTGGATATTCTGTCATCATTTTTAGTTGGGCCTTTTTGATAGCCTGATGAATTTCTTCACCTGCCAACCATTCCGAATAAAAGTATTGCATTAATAAATTAGTCGATCTGTCATCTACCTTCCACAAAGACATCAGCAGGTGTTTTGCGCCCGCCACGGTAAACCCACGCTGAAGGCCATAAACTCCAATTCCGTTTTTTGTATCACCTAACCCGGTTTCGCATGCCGACAGTACAACCAGATTAGTACCTTCCAGATTCAGACTCGTTGCTTCATAAGCAGTCAGGATTCCGTCATCCAGGTGATCATTTGCACTTTGTTCATTATTTACACCTGCCAGTATGATTCCGGAACGAATCATAGAATTAATCTCTTCACCTTCCTTTTGACTCAGAAAAAAACCATGCGTGGCAATGTGTAAAACCGGTGTACCTTTTTCTGATTTTAAATTTGTCTCTGAGGCATCAAATCCGGTTCGATAATTAACACCCCATTGATTTGATTTTAGCAGTTCTTGTATTTTACTGATTTCTGTTTCTGTGCCCGGTAAATCTGAAAAAGATTGTTCACGAAAGTTATCCAGATTTTCACTCCGGATTTCCCTCACCTTTATTGTGCTTTCGGTATCCTTTTGTCTGATCTGCTCTTCATCCATTCGGTAGGATGGCCGGCCATACAAACTGGCGTTTGGGTTACTTTGCTCATTGGAAGCAAGAAGAAGGTCTTTTGTATTCGTGACAAAAACAAAATCCAACTCATTTAACAAGTAATTCCGGGTATCCGGATTTCTCAAGGTACTGAGATTGATCTGATTGTAAACTCCATCGGCCGACAAGTAAATTTTCCTTACTCCAGGTAGTTTATTTTTTATGGGCTTCCAAAAAGCATTATAAGAAACGGTGTCATTAATTTTACCCATCGTACAATTGCGGTAGAAAGTAAGGAACCTTGATTCCAACATCGTACCGTCCGTAATAAAAAAACCTTTGGGGTGAACCGAATTCTTCTCCACGCAAAGCACCAAATAAAAAACAGAATCCGTGAAACGGAATTTTTGCTTCTGGTCGGTAATTGAAAATTGCTTCAACCTTATTATTTCAACTGCTGCTTCACCTTCCTGAAGAGTACCTTGTACGTTCCTCCATGTAATTTCTTCCGAGTAAGTCTTTAGTACCGATGACCTCTGGTTAAGTATTTTTTCCAGGCTTTCAACTTGATTTTCTAACCTTGTAATTTCGATCTGGTCTTTTTTCTTTTGGTAATGCATGGCTGAAAGCCTTGCTCTTACGTCTTCCCATTCATTAAAAACTCTTTTAAGTTCTTCATCCCCACTGGTTGTTATCTGATTTTTCAGCTTATTCGTTTCATTCAATAAAAGAGCTTTACTGAAAAGTTGATTATTGTAAGCCCATTCAAAAAAAACAGATGCTTGCTCATGATTTTGATTACCCAGAATAAATGCGTTCAACAAATCGAAGTCAGCCTTGAGAAGTAAAAAGAAATCTTCCTTCTCATGCTCGCTCATGGATGAAAAGTTATCAACGACAAAGTTTTTATACGATCCCGTTAAATTCTTTAGTGCCTGTGCCGATGCTGTAGCATCATTCTTTGCCCAATGAAGTAAAGCTCCGGTTCGTTGAATTGAAAAGTCAGTCATGCTCGAACGGAACGTTTTGGAGAACGCCCTCGCTTTTTTTAGAAATTCCTCTGCCTTTTCTAAATCGCCAGTCTCCAAATAGTAACGTGCCTGCATCTCAAATACTTTTGGTACTTGAGATCGCACCTCATTATTAGAAGTCAATGCAAAGATTGATCCGCCCGAAAATAATTTATCAATAACCCTAGGAAGCTGTTTGTAATCCTTTTTCCGAAAAAGTAATTCCGCTTTATTGAACTGAATATTTTTATACAAACTCTCACCCGAATAGAATGATGTGGTTGCCCGATTCATCATTTTTTCTGCTTTGTATAATAAAAGCAACGCCTTATCATCTTCATGTTGCTTAATGGCAAGCTCAGCCAATCCCACCACCGGGTAGGCTCTAAAGACACTTCTTCGGGGAAGATTTTTTTCGCGCAACGTTTGTGAAAGCGTAAAATAGTGCTCTGCTTTTTTGGGATTATTTGCCAGCAGGTAGAGATAC
>JAKEEN010000268.1 GCA_022616575.1 Flammeovirgaceae bacterium | reverse complement strand
TCATTGGTCGGTCCAAGACCTCCTGTGACTAAAATTATATCCGCTCTTTTTTCTGCTTCCGCGAAAGCGATAAGAATTTCATTTTCCTGATCACCCACAGTTGTTTTACGGATTACCTGAATACCGGCATTAGCAAGTTCAACGCCCATCCATTGCGAATTGGTGTCAATAATCTGACCATACAAGAGTTCATCACCGATCGTAAGAATTTCTGCCAGTACTTTGTTCATTCAATAAAATTTAAGTTCGTTGTACAACGTTACAAGATTATTACCCGTCTAACTTACCGAGATCAAATTTTTAGGATGAAAACCCCAAAAATAAACGCTAAAAGCCAATTTCTCTCACTGCTTTTTTTTATTGTCGCAACAACCGCCTGTGATGTGGTGGATCCTGACAAAGATTTTGTAACACTAAATGTGGCTATTACAGATAAGGAAATATTTGTTTTAGCGAATCAAACGGCTGTCATCAATCTTCAAGGGAGAGTTGAAACTAATAGTTCTGTTTCCCTTTCGGTTTCACCTTCTTTTAGCACGCAAGGCGCTATTACAGACCTGGGCAACGGGTTTGTGCAATATCATCCTCCATTTGGTACGGTAAACGGATCAGATACTTTTCTTTTTTCTGTTTCCTCTAACAATGCTGTAGTAAAACAAGACAGCATTACGATTTATATTAGAGAAACATACAACGCTCCATCAGGATTCTATCCGGCTGACGATTACGTTTATGATTTTTCAGGAGGCACCGTGGAAGTTGATATATTGTCGAATGATTTCCTAAACTCAGGAGATTACACGGTGTCCGTTTATAAACCAGATGCTACATTTCCACCTTACAGCGGAACCGCATCAATCAGCAATAATAAATTAGTTTACCAATCTTCGGGCACTTATAACGGATCAGATAAAGTTTTGTACCAGATCACCTCAACAGCGAACCCCGCCCAGACGGCATTCGCAGTGTTGTTTATCACGGCTCAACAAGTTTGCCAATTGGAATTAATGGATGATGAATTTATCTACCCGGCAGACTCAACAACCACCGAATTTCCTCTGCCCATTTTTGACAATGATAGTTTGTGCAGTGCGATTAACTACTCGCAGGTAAAAATTATAATGCAACCGGCCCAAGGACAAGTACAGGATTCCTTCAATGGATATTATTACTCAGTTAGCGACTCGATAGTGTCGCCTGGGTTTGCTGACTCATTGCGTTATGAGGTTTGTGTTGATGCAGTTTGTAAACAAGCTAAAGCAGTTATTAGAATCGAATAAAAAGTAAACGATATGAATAGCCTCGATTCTGCAGAGAGGCAAATGAGTGAATGGTACAGTACTATGACCTGTTACAAAACTGTATTAAGGGCGATGCAAAGGCTCAACGGATACTCTATGACCTTTTTAAATCAAGGTTAATGGGCTTGTGCAGGCGCTATACACATACGCGGGAAGAAGCCCAGGACGTGCTTCAGGAAACGTTTATTAAAATCTTCAGGAAACTTCACCAATTAGAATCGCCCGAAAAACTGGAAGGCTGGGTAAAATCTATTGCTGTACGCACAGCCATCAATAGCTATCGCAAAACAAAAAAAGAACTGTTGCTTAGCATCCCTGAAGAAGACGGAGTTGATACAACGGCCGAACTTACAATTGTGTCTCACTTTACGGACGAATTTCTCATTAAAGTAATCAACGATTTACCAGATGGATGCCGGCTTGTGTTTAACTTATTTGAGATAGAAGGATATAATCATGGTGAAATTGCCGAAATGTTAGGTATTTCGGAGGGTACGTCACGGTCGCAATTGCATCATGCCAAGAGTTTATTGAAAAGCCAATTAAAAAAAACAGGAGTTGAATATGGACTTGTCGTAGCGGACGAAAAAAAGATCCGGCAACAAGCCTAAGAAGAATATAGTATGAAACTATCAGGTGATAATTGGAACGAACTGAACAGCCGGTTGCGCAGCTACAGTGAACAGCCTGACGAAAGCACCTGGGAAAAAATTGCGGGTGCCATACCCCATAAGGAGGCCGGCTGGATAACGTTGTTAAAATCAGCAGCGGGTGTGAGCGCGCTAGTAGTTTACGTTTTGCTAAATCAGCCTAATAGGGTAGATGAAATTGAAATATCGAACAGGAATAATATAGATAAAGTGGAGATTGAAAATGAAGCAACAAAAGAAAGTCAACGTGATTCATCAACAGACAATGCAACAGAAAAAGAGAACGCGGCTATTGAACAGAATAAGACGAAAGCTGATGAACAGAAATTCTCAATATTCTCCTGGTCAGATCAGCGTAACACTCGTGCAGTTGGTAAGAAAGTAAAATCAAAATCTAAAATTGATATTCATGATTTGATTTCAGAAAAATCGGTTGTTGAGAAAACGGATAATCTTGCTTTGGCAGAAGTTGATAATTCAACACCTAACTCTTTTAATGAGCCTGCGATAGATCCCAATGCATTGTTGACGGAAAATTCGGTGCGGGGAGCTGCTGAACCAGAGCCAGCAAAGATTTTAAAAGACTCTACACACATTGAAAATAAGGCTAATGAGCCACTGGAAGTTAAGAGCAAGGAGAAAAAAGATGAAAGTCAGAGGAAAACATGGAAGGGATTTACCATGTATGCCTCAATTACTCCGCAGTTAAGCTACCAGAGGGTTACACCCCTTGCAAACGATCAGGTGGTGGTTGATGAGTTTGGTAAACGCTCTGTTTTATCATCCGAGCGTTTTGGTTTTGGTTTTGATGCAGGTGTAATAGGCAGAATTAATAAGAAGGTAGAGTATTATGCCGGTGCTTCATTCTACAAGCAGAATCAAACATTGGGCTACTACGTGAAATCAATGGAAAATAATACTGTGCAGCCATCAGGTGATTTTTTGTATGAAGTGGTGCCATCACAACAGGTAAAGGAGTTTAACTATAGCATGACCAACCTGGGTTTTAGCGGAGGCGTTATGTATCATTTTTATGGAGAGAAACTTTTACATAAAGCAGGGGGAGGACTCACCTATCAGCAGGGGATAAGAAAATCATCGCAAGGAGAGACCTATAACAATGCCGAGTCCAGCTATATGTTGTATCAGTTGTTTTATCGCAATGAATATGTTGTTAACGATGCACTTCATATCTTCTTACAGCCAACGTTTAGTCATTCATTTTATTCCAACGAAAAGTTAGAGGAGCCTTTCAAACTAAAGCCTTACCGTGTTGGACTTGCTTTTGGTATTACGTATCAGTTTTAAGTTTTGATGGGCTGAATTAGCAAAAACAGGTTCCCGATACTTTAAATTACCCGCTTGCCGAAGGCAAAATTTGTCCTAATTTTGACCTCCAATCGTTTAAAAATATGAATCGGATTGCCGTAGGTCTTTTATTGATTATGACTGCCTGTACCTCAGCACAAATCAATCAAACATTAGGAGAAGTAAATAAGGCCATTGGTGGTGAACAGCCATTAACAAGTGCAGAAGTTGGCGAGGGCTTGAAGGAGGCGTTGATCCAGGGAATTTCAAAAGGGTCCGACATAGTGTCTGTTACAGATGGGTATTTTAAGAATCCACAAATTAAAATCCCTTTTCCTCCTGACGTAAAAAAAGTAGAAGACAAACTCCGGCAGATTGGCTTGGGTGGCGAAGTAGACAAGTTTATTATGACCTTAAACCGGGGTGCTGAAGATGCAGCGAAAGAAGCGAAACCTATTTTTATCAGCGCCATTAAGCAAATGACCATTCAGGATGCTTGGGCAATTTTAAAAGGTGAAGAAAATGCAGCTACAGAATTTTTAAGAAGAACTACTTCAGCCCAGTTGAAAGAGAAGTTTTTGCCGGTAATCGGTAATTCTCTAAATAAAGTAAATGCAACTAAATACTATGGCGATCTTGTTAACACGTATAACAAGATTCCGCTTGTTGATAAAGTAAACCCTGATTTGAATGACTATGCAACTAATAAAGCCATTGATGGCTTGTTTGTTATGATTGCAAAGGAAGAAAAGAACATCCGCCAAGACCCGGTTGCACGGACAACCGATTTGTTAAAAAGAGTATTTGGAGCGCAGAAATAAAAATCTAATTGTGAGAAATATTACAAAAAGAGATGTCAAAATGTTTTTGTTGGGTATGCTAACCATGTTTTTTAATTGTATTGGTATATGATTGGAAGGATTTTGTTAGTGGACTTAAGGGAGGGTTTAGGGGAGAAAATAAATCAGAATCTTTAAATAAAGAATAGAGGTATGGGAACAAAACAACATCAAGTCGCTCTGATTGCATTTCTCTTGCTAATTGTAATTATTTCTGTACTGATGATTATTGAGGTGGAAATTCCCAGTGTCGTGAAAGGCCTTATGCTGGGTGCTTCCGTTGGTCTGCTAGTAAAAAAGGTAAGAGACATCAAGTTCAGAAATCAAACTCCCTAATAATATAATATGACCCTTTTCAAAAAACATCAAGACACCCTTACCAAAGCCATCAACGCATTACACGCCCGCACATTCTATGCAGCATTTGCTGAACACCCGGCTCCCGCTGTGTATGGTGAAACAGCAGATGCAGATGGACAAGCAAAGTTCAAAAATGCATTGGGTAAAAAATTTGAAGAGCTAAAGCAGCAAAATGCCGAAGGCTGGGCAGGCCAGGAAGAATCACCTTATCTTCAAGAAGCCTTAAAAGTTTTGTATCCAACATTTTCAACAAACACACTTATTGATCGTGCCAAGAAATCATTTAGCTCGTGGAGGAAAACATCTGTACAAGATCGCGCAGGAATTTTGATGGAATCATTGGAGCGAATCAAATCAAGATTTTTTGAAATCGCCTACGCCACAATGCACACAACCGGTCAGGGTTATATGATGTCATTCCAGGCATCTGGTCCGCACGCAGCAGATCGTGCCTTAGAAGCTATCGCTGCTGGCTATGAAGAGTTGAATCGCTTTCCATCAAAAGCAATGTGGGATAAGCCGATGGGTAAATTCAATATTCAATTAAATAAAGAATGGAGAGCTGTACCCAAAGGGATTTCGCTGGTAATCGGTTGCTCAACATTCCCAACATGGAATTCAGTAACCGGTATTTATGGAAGTTTGATGACGGGCAATCCTGTAGTTGTGAAGCCACATCCGGGTGCGATTCTGCCTATAGCAATTTTTGTGGCAGAGATTCAAAACGTTTTGGCTGCTAATAATCTCGATCCGAATACCTGCCAGTTAGCAGCGGACACATTTGATAGGATGATCTCAAAAGAATTGGCGGAACATCCTGAGGTGAAGCTGATCGACTTTACAGGTAATTCAGCTTTTGGAAGTTACCTGGAATCATTGCCGGGCAAAACAGTTTTCACGGAAAAAACAGGAGTTAATTCTGTGATTCTCGATTCTGTTGCTGACGCAGACAAGGCGGCTGCGAATCTTGCATTCTCTGTCAATCTTTACAGCGGACAAATGTGTACTGCTCCTCAAAACTTTTACATTCCCGAGAGTGGAATCAACACACCCTATGGAAAAGTTTCGTTTGATGATTTTGCACAGAAATTTGTAGAGCAGATAAACGGATTAATTGATAATCCGAAAGCAGGACCATTTGTTTTAGGGGCTGTACAAAATAAAAAAACAATGGAACGTGTGAAGGAAGCAGAAAGTCTCCCGGGAAAAGTGTGGCTGAAGTCGCGTACGTTTGAAAACCCGATGTTTAAGAATGCAAGGGTAGCAACCCCTGTAGTGGTTGAAATTGATGCCGCGAAAAAAGAAGTTTTCAGTAAAGAATTATTTGGCCCGATTGCGCTATTGATCAAGACTAAAAATACAGATCAGTCCATTCAATTAGCACAGGAGATGGCTATGCGTCATGGGGCTATTTCTTGTGGCGCCTACACTACCGATGCAATGGTGCACGAAAAGATTGCCGATGAAATGGCGATGGCAGCTACACCCGTATCATTTAACCTGACCGGAGGAATTTACATGAACCAGAATGCAGCGTTTTCAGACTTCCATGTAACAGGCGGAAATCCTTCAGGCAACGCCTCATTTACAAATCCTGAATATGTGACTAGGCGGTTTACATGGGTAGGTCATAGAGAGCCGGTGGTTGGGTAAATATTTGGTGTTAATGTAATTCTATGGTAGAGACGCAAGATTTTACGTCTCTACAGCCACAACACATCATGTATTATTGTAATACAGAATAATTTACCCCACGATTTTCCAAATACTTCACAATAAATTTGAAATTGCTTTCATCCTCACCCAAAAACTCTGGAGGTGAAATTCCTTTTCGATCGTACTTACCGTCTAACGCCAAGTGAACCACTGC
The DNA here is from genome assembly GCA_022616575.1 of Flammeovirgaceae bacterium. GTDB lineage: Bacteria > Bacteroidota > Bacteroidia > Cytophagales > Cyclobacteriaceae > JAKEEN01. The sequence continues at coordinate 2,876 of JAKEEN010000268.1, read as the reverse complement.
TGTGCAGGTATAACCTGTGGTACGTGCCATCGACAAAGTGCCCGTAGATTTTTCAGTTCGATCTAACAGGTTGTATTGATATTTTTTTGACTTTCCATTCTCTGTTCCTTCAATTCTAATTCTCATAACTGTGAATTCTTCTTCCCCTGGCTTTAATTTCCATTTGGGGAACAGGAGTTTAGCGGTCACATCAATCGGGCGAACTTTCATCCCCTTAACATCCACTTCTTCATACGAGAAGAACCCTGTCTCGCGAAGCACGCGAAGATATTCAATACATCCTGGGTAACGGAGTGTCTTCTCAATCATGTTCGGAATGTTTGGCATTGTTTTGATAAGTGAGCGCAACCCATCAGAGTTCCACGATTCAAGTGTACCGACACCATCAAAGTGGATTAATTCTGGATCAGACAGAGCTTCCTTAACTATAACGGTTTTATTTTGAACATAGCGGGCAGGACGGATATACTCTTCAATTACATCTATAGGAGAGAACACGGCCTTGTATTCGTACGGCCACTCGCGCACCTGGGGTAAGCCTCCAACAAGACATTCATAATTTTCTATCGTCATGCGTTGGTTATGATAACCCAGGATAATGTTACCCATACCGGGTGCAACCCCGCAATCTGTTACGATGGTAACGTTGTGCTTTTTTGCTAAATCATCAAGAAGGAATGGGTCCTCAGGAAAGAATGATATGTCCACCATATTCTTTCCTGATTCGATAACAGTTTGAACAGTTTTAAATCCCATAAAGCCGGGCACGGCACCTACAACCAAATCGAAGGGCTGTATGGCAGCACGCAAGGATTCAATATCAGACAGATCAACCTTTTTTGTTTTGATTCTGTATTTTTCAATTTCATTTAATGCATCCTGATTGATATCAACCGATGTAACATCAAAACTTTTTGCCAGGTCGATGGCCATTGTTTTTCCAACCAAACCTGCTCCCAATACGATTACTTTTTTCATGTATATTTCAGATAGTATTTTACGAACAACAAACAACCCTCAATGATGTTCAATGCCGCGAAAATAACTGAAAAAGCTAAACACTCCCCTTTTTATCGCTGGGTTCTTAATGCAGCGCTCGACCGGATGATCCCATTCAATAAGGGGCATCGGTATAAAATCGTAGAATTTGATGACTATAAGTTTAAGACGAAGCTTCCTTACATCAAAAGAAATTTTAATCACATCCGCGGACTGCATGCTTGTTCGCTGGCAACGGTATCAGAATTTACCACTGGATTCCTCCTGATTTCCAAACTGGATGCCAGCAAATATCGCTTGATTATGCAGCGGCTTGAAATGGATTATCATTACCAGGGGAAAATGGATGCATTTGCAGTTTTTGAAATTTCAGAAGAGTGGCTAAAGAAAAATATCTATGACCCGCTTAAATCCCAGGATGCTGTGGTGATACCCTGCGAAGTAAAAATTCATGATGAAAAGGGTAATCACCTCACTACAGGCAAAGTTTTTTGGCAAGTCAAAGACTGGAGAAAGGTCAAAACCGCAACTTGACAACTTGACAAGTTTGATGTATTTTTAATTTATGAAGACCGTTTCAATAGGTGAGTTTAAGGCTAATCTTTCTGAATATGCTGAAAAAATCCAAAAGGGAGCTGAATATATTATTACTTACGGAAGAAAGAAGAAGAAGATATTTAGGGTGGGCCCAATAAAGGAAGAGAAACCTTTTAAGAGAAAACTCGGCCTCATGCAAGGGAAAGCAAAAGTCATTTTTCATGATGATTGGAAGATGACTACTGAAGAATTTCTTGGATCATGAGTTATCTTTTAGACACACATACTTTGATTTGGGCATTAACGGATATTGGACAAATCCCGGGTAAGACCAAAGAAATAATTGAGAAAGTTGAGAACAACATTTTTATAAGTGTGGTGAGCTTTTGGGAAATTTCTATTAAATATTCAATAGGTAAACTGGAGCTGGAGGGGATAGCGTCAGAAGACTTTCCAAGGTTGGCAATCAAAAACCAGTTTACAATTTTGCCATTAAAGCCAGAAGAGGCTTCAACAAGTTACCAGTTGCCCTGGATGAATACGCATAAAGATCCATTTGACAGGATTCTTATATGGCAGGCACTGGAGAATAATTTTGCGATTATTACAAAAGACACAGACTTTAATTTGTATAAGCAATTTGGGTTAAAACTAATCTGGTAAATACATGCGAAGAATTGATGCCCTTCTTACTGAATATGGTGCCAGCCACCAGAACGAAACCAATAAATTAATTCACTGGATTTGCGTACCTGCCATTTTCTTCAGCATTGTTGGCTTAATTGCATCCCTTCCATCCGGGGTTGTCGAGTCATTTATGGGCGAAGGAAATCCATACGCCAATTGGGCAACGGTTGTTTTGGTGTTGGTTACAATTTATTATGTATCGCTTTCAATACCCTTAAGTATTGGCATGGTTCTGTTTGGCTTGCTTTGTCTTTTTCTGGCGCGTGTATTGGGCAATCTTAACGTTGCTCCGTTATGGGCATTAAGCCTTGGAATTTTTGTGGTCGCCTGGATCGGCCAGTTTTACGGACACAAAGTGGAAGGAAAGAAACCATCGTTCTTTAAGGATGTGCAGTTTCTTCTCATTGGCCCGGCCTGGCTCATGCATTTTGTTTATAAAAAATTAGGAATCCCGTATTAATTCTTTTGGACGAATATCTTTTTCATGCTGGAGTAGCTCCGTCAGGTTTTCAATCTGTATTTGAATGTTCTTTGTTTAACCAGCCTGGATTTCTGCAGTTGCAGTCGCGCTACCACTGGCTCTCATTTTACATTTTGCATAAAAAAAGAAAAGAGATTGTAGCATCTATTCACTTTCATATACATGAGCAAAC